>CAXUEN010000207.1:0-4841 GCA_964249945.1 uncultured Caulobacteraceae bacterium
GTCCACGACCACCGCCGCCACGCCGAGTTCGCACGCCGCCTGGGCGTAGCGGAGCTGCATCGGCTGGACGCCGCCGCAGCCGTGCATCTGAACCACGACCGGGAAGGGCCCCAGTCCGGGCGGGCGCACCACCTGGAGATGAGGCGCGAGCCAGGCGCCGTGTCCGGCGAGGTCGAGGGCCACGGGATCGCCCTCGGTCAGGCCGGTTCCAGCCGCTTCTCCCGCGCCTGTTCGTTCATGGCCACGTGGTCGGGCTTGCCGGTGCCGAGCACGGGGAGGGCGTCCACCACCCGCACCTCGCGCGGGAGCGACAGCTCCGTCACCCCATGCTCGCGCGCCCAGGCCTTGAAGGCGCGGGTATCGGCGGCTGGGGCGGTGGTGAACAGCACCAACTCCTCGCCCTTGCGCGGTTCGGGGCGGGCGACCACGGCGTGCTCCGCCTCCGGCCAGATCGCCTTGGCGTAGCCCTCCACGGCGGCGAGCGACACCATCTCGCCGCCGATCTTGGCGAAGCGCTTGGCGCGGCCGCGGATGACGACGAAGCCGGACTCGTCCAGGGTGCAGATGTCGCCGGTGTCGTACCAGCCGTCCTCCGGCGGCTGCAGTACGCCGGGCGCCTCGGCGCGGTAGTAGCCGGCCATGACGTTGGGGCCGCGCACCACCAGCCGGCCGCCCTCCTCGATCCCATCCACCGGGTCCAGCCGGTGCTCCAGGCCCGGCAGCAGCTGACCCACCGAGCCCGCCTGGAAGTGCATGGGCGTGTTCACCGCGATCACCGGCGCGCACTCGGTGGCGCCGTAGCCCTCCAGCAGGCGCAGGCCGAACTTGTCGTAGAAGATCGCGCGCGTCTGCGGTTTCACCGGCTCCGCCCCGGCGAAGATGTAGCGCACCCGGAAGAAGTCGTAGGGGCTGGCGACCCGGGCGTAGCCGGCCAGGAAGGTGTCGGAGCCGAACAGGATGGTGGCGTTGGCGTCGTAGGCGAAGGCCGCCACCGTGCCGAAGTGCAGCGGGTTGGGGTAGAGCAGGGTGCGCACCCCGTTCAGGATCGGCAGCAGGGTGGCTCCTGTCAGTCCGAAGCTGTGGAAGATCGGCAGGGCGTTCAGCACCCGGTCGGTGGGGTTGAAGTCCACCCGCGCCGCCACCTGGGCGATGTTGGCCAGGATGTTGCGCGAGGTGAGCATCACCGCCTTGGGCGCGCCCTCCGAGCCGGAGGTGAACAGGATCACCGCCGGCGCATCGGCGTCTCGGCGCCGCGGCTCGAAACGTCCCGCCGTGCGGTCGGCCAGCAGGCCGCGCAGCCTGTCGGCGGTCCCGATCCCCTCCGCCAGGTCCTCCAGCCAGACGATGCGGCGGCCCGCACCCTCCAGCTTCTCCACCACGCCCTGCAGCCTGGCCTGCTCGACGAAAGCGCGGGAGGTGACCACCGTCCTGATCCCGGCCGTCTCGCAGGCAGACTGCAGGTTGGCCGCGCCTGCAGTGTAGTTCAGCATGGCGCAGACGCGCCCGCTCCGCTGCAGGGCGAAGAAGGTGGCGATGGCCGGGTTCACGTTGGGCAGCATCACGCCGACCGCCTCGCCGGCGTCCGTCCCGGGCGTCAGCGCCGCCCCCAGCACCCGGGCGCCGATCACCAGCTTGTCGAAGGAGAGCGGGAGGCGCTTCACGTCCTCCACGGCGAAGGCCTTGCGGCCGTGCACCGCGCGGGCGTCCAGCAGGGCCTGGTAGAGGGTGCGGTCGGTGTCGGCGGTGGCGAACGTCATCTCGCTCATCACCGCGTACAGCCGCTCGGTGGCGAGCGTCCGGCGCTTCCTGGGCGTGGGCGCGGCGGCGAGGTCGAAGCGGACCGGCGGCAGGACCGTGATCCTGACCTTGGGGAAGAGGCGCAGGCGCTGCTTGCCCTTCATGTGCGAGAGGAAGCTGTACTGCGGCCCGTCCACCCGCACCGGCACGATCAGCGCGCCGGCCTTGTCGGCCACCATGGCGGGGCCGGAGAAGACCTTCATCAGCGCGCCCGTGACGGTGATGCGACCCTCGGGGAACATGACCAGGGTGCGCCCCTGCTGCACCGTACGGATCATGGCCTTGGCGGACAGCGGCTTGGTCACGTCGACGGGGAAGCTGTCGAACATCGGCAGCACCGGCTTCATCCACCAAGCGTTGTAGATGGCGGTGTGGATGGCGAAGGTCGGCCGCCCCGGCAGGAAGGCGCCCATGAGCGGCCCGTCCAGGTAGGAGACGTGGTTGACCACCACCACCGCGGGCTGACCCTCGGGCGGCATGTTCTCGACGCCTGTGATCTCCACCCGGAACAGCAGGCCGAGCACCCAGCGCGACAGGGGCTTGATCACCCTCTGGCCGCTCATCAGCGCGGCGATCAGGGCGATGACCAGGGTGGCTGCGCCCATCAAGGCGATGAGGCCAGAGATGCCGACGCCAAGCTTCAGCAGCACCGTGGCCACCACGATCGCCGCCACGGTGATCCCGGCGTTGACGATGTTGTTGGCTGCGAGGGTGCGCGAGCGCTCCTCAGGCGGGCTGGCGGTCTGCAGGATGGCCAGGAGCGGGATCACGAACACCCCGCCGCAGATCGAGATAGCCGCGAGGTCCAGCCCGATCCGCCAGGCGCCCGGCTCCCTGATGAAGGCCGCGACGCCCAGGTCCTCGCCGTGGGCGTGGAAGCCGCCGATGGCGGAGGACAGGTCGAGCAGGAAGCCCGCCAGGACGAGGGCCGCGAGCGGTGTATAGCGCGCCGACACCGCGCCCTTCAGCAGCCGGTTCACCAGCAGCGATCCGACAGCCACACCGACCGAGAAGATGGCCAGGAACAGCACCGCCACCGCCTGGCGCGCGTGCAGCATGCCCTTAACCAGGGGGATCAGCTCGCCGAGCAGCACCGCGCCCACCGCGTAGAACCAGGCGATCCCCAGGATCGACAGCCACACGCGCGGGATCGCCATGGCCATGCGCACCAGCCGCCAGCTGAGCCGCGGTACGTTCAGCTCGATGCGGCCGCCCGGCTCGGCCGGGGGCGCGGACGGGATGGCCAGGCTGGCGGCGAGGCCGACCGCCGCCAGGGTGCAGGCGAGCGCCCCCGCCTGCCACGGCGCCACCAAGCCTGCGGCCAGCTGGCCGGCCAGGATGGCGACGAAGCCGCCGGCCTCCATCAGCCCGGTGCCGCCCAGGATTTCGCCCGCGTGCAGCTGCTGGGGCAGGATGGCGTACTTCAGCGGCCCGTAGACTGAGGAGTGCACCCCCATCAGGAACAGGGCGGTGAGCAGCAGACCGATGGACTGGGTGCAGAAGCCCGCCAAGCCCAGGCCCATGATCGCGACCTCGGCCAGCTTGACCAGCCGCACCATCCGCGCCCGCTCCCAGGCATCGGCCACCCGGCCCGCCACAGCCGAGAACAGGAAGAAGGGCAGGATGAACACTCCCGTGGCCAGGGTCCCCAGCAGGGCGGATTTGGCCGGATCGGCCCGGTAGATGACGTAGCTGCCCATCACCAGCAGTCCGGTCTTGAACAGGTTGTCGTTGAACACGCCGAGCAGGTTGGTGACGAACAGAGGCGCGTACCGCCGCTTGGCCAGCAGGAAGAGTTCCGAGGTGGGCTGCGTCACGGGGCGGCTCTCGAAAGGGGGCGAGCGGGCGATTCCGCTTGACCGGGCCTCCACCCAACACCAGAACTGATCATCGTTCAATTAAATTCTGAGCGGTGTTTAATTGGAGCCGGCATGGGCCGCAGGTCCGATCACACGCGTGTCGAACTCGAAGAGCTGTTCGTGCTGGAGGGACGCCGGCAGCTGGCCGAGACCGGGCTGGCGCGCTTCTCCGCCCGCGAGGTGGCCAAGCGCGTCGGCTATTCCGTCGGCACGCTCTACAACGTGTTCGGCAGCTATGACGGGCTAATGCTGGCGCTGAACGCGCGCACCCTGACGCTCTGGGCCGAGCACCTGCGGATGCGCCTGGCGGCGGCGGGCGAGGACCGTATCCAGGCGCTTGTCTGCGGCTACTTCGAGTTCGCCGCCGCCAATCCGCGGGCCTGGATCGCCATCTACGAGCACCACATGGCCGACGGCGGTCCCGCGCCCGAGCCCTACCAGGCGCTGGCCGCGGACCTGGTGGGCCTGGTGGCGGCCGAGGTCGCCCGCGCGCTCCCCGGGGGAAGCGCCGAGGCCGTGCTCGCCCTGACCCGCTCGCTGGTGGCCACGGTCCACGGCCACTGCGCCTTTGCGCTCTATCGCACCTTCAGCATGCTAGGCGAGACCGCCCCCGCCGACGCCGCCCTCGCCCGCGTGCGTGAGACGCTGGCGGCGGCGCGGCCGGGACGTGAGACAAGGCCGGCCGGAACGGCTATCTCAGGGTGACCCAGCCGTCATTGAGGAGCTTTCCCATGACCGATTCAACCGCCTACGCGCCGCCTAAAATCTGGGAGTGGCGTCAGGGCAACGGCGGCCAGTTCGCCAACATCAACCGCCCTGTCTCAGGCGCCACCCACGACAAGGAGCTGCCGGTCGGCCGTCACCCTTTCCAGCTCTACTCCTTGGCCACGCCCAACGGGGTCAAAGTCACCGTGATGCTGGAGGAGCTTCTGGAAGCCGGCCACACCGGGGCGGAATACGATGCCTGGCTGATCCGCATAAACGAGGGCGACCAGTTCGGCAGCGGCTTCGTGGGCGTGAACCCCAACTCCAAGATTCCCGCCCTGCTGGACCGCAGCGGTGGGACGCCCACCCGGGTGTTCGAGTCCGGCGCCATCCTGATGCACCTGGCCGAGCGGTTCGGCGCCTTCCTGCCCACCCAGCCCGCCGCGCGGGCGGAGTGCCTCTCTTGGCTCTTCTGGCAGG
>CAXUEN010000208.1:0-4838 GCA_964249945.1 uncultured Caulobacteraceae bacterium
TCTCTGAGTTGCGGTGGGGGTGGCGGGGGAGGGCGTCAGCCCATGTCAGGGATCGCCTGGTTGGCGGCCTCGATCAGGCGCTGGGGCGCCAGGTGGGCGTAGCGCATGGTCATGCTGACCTGGCTGTGCCCGAGCAGCGAGCCGACCTCGTGCAGGCTCCTTCCCTTGGCTACCAGGGTGGAGGCGAAGGTGTGGCGCAGGTCGTGGATGCGGAGGTCCGCGTCCAGCCCCGCTCGGGCCTTCACCCTGAGCCACGCCTTCTTCACGTCGAACAGGTGCTTGGCCGGGTCCGAGCCCGGGAACACCCACTCGCTCGTCGGCTCCAGGCGCTGGCGCTCCAGGATGGCCACGGCGACGTCGGATAGCGGGATGAACCGCCGCCGCCCCGACTTGGAGACGGGGACGACCCACAGCCTGCGGTCGAAGTCGATGTGCGACCACCTCGCGCCCAGCGCCTCGCCGCGCCTGGCGCCCGTGGCGGCTAGCAGGGCGATGGCCGAGGCCGCCGTCCTGCTCGGCTCCGCATCCAGCGCCCTGAACAGGGCTCGGAGCTCGGCCTCGCCCAAGTACCGTTCGCGATGCTCTTCTCGCCGCATCTCGGCGTGCGCCGCGGGGTTCTTACCCTCCAGCGCCTCCCACCGGATCGCCAGCGCGAACACACGCCGCACGAAGGCAGTGTAGCGGTTCACGGTGGCGTTGCTAAGGCCCTCGCGCCGCAGCCTGTCCTGGAGGTCGACCACGTCGGCGGCCCGGATTTCGTCCAGCCGCCGCGTGCCCCAGAGCGCCTTGAGCCGGAGCCGCCAGAAGCTACGGTGGTCGCGCTCGCTCTTCAGCCTGCCGCAGATGAACGGCAGGTAGCGCTGCTCCACGAAGGCGGTGACGGTGAGCACCGCCCGCAGCCTGTCCCGCTCGCCCGCAGGGTCGCCGCCCAGGCTGGCCTGGGCCTTGATCTCCAGCGCGCGCCTGCGGGCCTGGTCCACGGTGACCTCGCCCAGCCGGCCGAGGCGCACCTCCCTCTGCCGGCTGCGGACGTCCCGGTAGCGGATGTAGAAGCAGACGGCCCCGTTGGCCCACGCCTCCAGGATGAAGCCAGCGAGCCGGTCGTCGTAGAGGCGCAGCTTCCTCTTCCCCTCCGGCACCGCCGGCGGCGCGTTGGCGAGCGCGCGCGTTATCGCGGCCATTGATGTCTCCCTTGCTGATGTTGAGGTGCGCCGTCGGACCTCGTCGACGCTACTGGGCTGTTGAGGGACTTTGGCGTCCCAAGTCGGTGGAACAGAGCGGGCGCGCGTGGACGACCCACAGGCCGGCGCGGCCGGGCAGGGGGAAGCCCACCTCCTCGTCCGGGCTGGGGCTGGCGACCAGCTCCAGGTCCAGGCCGAGGAAGACGCCGGTGGAGGCCGGCTGACCGCCCAGGTCGTGGTCGAACGGCCAGACCGGCAGCAGGAAGGCCGGCGCGGGCTCCTGCGGCGGGGAACCGGCCGCCAAGTTCGCATCGACAACAAGGCCGCCGAGGGTTTGGCGCAGGGCCTCCAGCATCTCCTGCAGTCCCAGCATCGCCGAGGCGGGCTGGACCGCCGCGCAGGCGACCTGCCCCTGGCGGACCAGCCAGGCGAACAGGCCGGCCAGCTCGTCGGCCTCTGCGGGAGAGAGATCGACCTCGTGGGCCGTTACGGTCGCTCCCTGGCAAAGGGAGAGGGCGACGTAGTGGCGGTGGCGACGGGTGTCAGCCATCATGCTTGCTCCCGCGGTGAGGACGGCGGGAACGGTCGCCTGCGGCCGCCCACGTTGATCTGCAGCTTGACCAGCGACAGGTCTGTGGAGGGGCCTGCCGGGCCGGTGGTAGGCTGGGGCGTCGCCGCGGCGGTGCCCGGCCGCGCCGCCTGGATGGCGGACACGACGATGTGTGCGGCCTCGGCTAGGGAGACGAGGCCGAGCTTGAAGATGCGCATGTTGTCCTCTGGTTAGGTTGAGTTTGGATCGCGGCCGGGGCGTCGCCTGGCTGGATTGGCGGACCTGCGTCTCGCCCTGGCTGTGGGCCCGTGGTCCGGTTACGGAAGCGCCGGCCTGCTGGGGATGAAGGGCGTGAGGTCGTCCAGCCTGTAGAGCTGGATGTCGCTCACGCGCCGGAACGGGGACGGCCGGTGCGTCGGGTCGACGGTGACGGGCTCGCCCCTGTAGCTCGCCTCCAGCTCACTGGTGCTGAAGAAGCGCCATTCCGGAACTATACGGAGCGTCAGGCCGAAGCACACCTCACCCTCGGCCTCGACTGGATACCACCTCAACCTGTGCCACCTCGACCGGAGGCACAGGCTCATCTGTATGTCTTCCGTCTCCCGCGCCTCGGTGCTGAGCAGGGGAGGGAGGCCGGCGAGCAGGCCGCGGTGGAAGCCGGTCACGTGGGGTCTCCGTCGACGAACAGGACCAGCAAGCCGTCTGAGGCCACGCTGACAGCCACCCCCTCGCGGGTGCGGAAGGCAGCGAGCTCCTCGTCGTCTAGGCGGCTGATGGCGTCGTACAGCTGGTCTAGGCTGCGCACTTTGACGCCGAGGGTGAGCAGGTAGTCGATGATCAGCCGCGCGCTGGCCTCCTCGGGCCCCATGTTCGGTTCCAAGGTGAAGGTGGAGGTGAATGAGGGCGGTTCCTCATCCTCATCTGTCACGTATGCGCTTCGCAACTCCGCGAAGCTTGGAAGCTCGGATTGCATGTCTTCTCCATGTGCTTGGCCCGGTGGCTAGGCGCAGGGATGAAATGCGGATGAGGTTCGTGGCTTCTGCGGGTGGGACTGGGGAACGAGACGGCCGCAAACGCACCGAGTACGGCACCAAGTCGCCTGTCTTGATAGCCCAAACGTGTCAGCGTGAGCGCAAGCGGCTTACATGCCAACAATGGTCAGACGGACTCGGACGTGCCGCAGTGCTGACCTTCTCGTCCACGTGTTCGACTTTGAAGGAGAGAGACCGCACGGATAACTGCGAAGGCCAATGGGCGACGCAGCTGCAACCGGATAGTCAGACGAAACGTCGGGATCGGCTGTAAGCCGACCCCGACAAAGAAGCTAGACTACCTCGTGCCGTTAGCGATACTTGCACCTAGACGTTAGAGAGGGCTTGTTATGAGAAAGCGCCAACAGAGGTTCGAGCTTGTTCAGCTGGTTCAGGACTGACGTCGCATCTTCCACGGCGAAGACCTGCACATACGGCAGGAACCGGTAAGACGGGAGAAAGTGAAGCAGCATCGCGGGATTCTTGAACCGCTTGGCGAAGTCGGGGAGACGGTTCCGTTCAGTGATCACCTCCCGCAGGGCTTCACCATTATTACAGAAGATCGGAACCGCGTAGTGTTTAGGCCACCGCAGATCGAGATTACGCAGGGGGGGTGAACGGTTGTCTGCGATGAAGTCATCGCGGCTCTTGCCCGTGGCGAAGTCCATCGTCAGCCACGGGGCTCCCTGGTAGTTGAGTCCCGCGAAGTAAATCCTCCTCGACGCAGTGCTCTCGGCGTACGTAGTTGCGCTTACAGAGTTGTCAGACGCAGCCCCTCTTTCCGGGCTGATGTTCGTTTCCTGCATGTCTCTCACTCTCGACTTGTTAGATCGCTGGATGGGTCCTCGGCCTGAGCCCCGGGACCCTGCGGCCCGAACCCTCGGCCTGTGGCCGCCGGACCCGGGAGGCTGAGCCGTGGGCTTGCGCCTTTAGGCTCTTTGCGCTGCCTTTCGGCGGGCCCTGGGGCCCTGTGCTGCAGCCCCGCGGGGGGCCAGCGTTCCACCGAAGCGCCGTGCGCTCCGCGATCGACCACCCGCCGGTGGTCCCAAGCCGTGGCGGCGTTGGCCGCTCGGACGATGCCGCGTGAACCCGGTTTCCAGGCGGGTCGCATCTGCCTCCGGTTAAGAAAACACACGAGCATGGGCCTGGCAAGCCTGTCGGGTGGAGGCTGCCGGCTTTGAATCTTCTCCGCTATCCGGTCATGGCGCGCGCACCGGTCTGTGCTCAGGGGCGTCGCATGGCTTTGCCCACCTCCTCGATGCGGCTGACGCTCGCGTGTCCTTGGTGAGGCGCGGCCCACTTAAGGCTCCTGCAGGCGTCGGGCGTCCGCCGGAGCCTTGACGCCGGCCGTGGGTGCCGCCTTCTTCCCCGCCACCGCCCAGCGGCGGCGGCTCTCGCTCAGGCGCTCTTCAATTGCACGACACCTCGCCCATCGGCGGGCTCCCCGCCTGCCTCCCCGACAAGCTGACCTTCGGCCTCGCGATGAGGGTGGGGAGGTTCGGGCCGCGCCCGGCCGACGACTTCCGCCACGCGCTGGTCCGGGCCGGCCTGGCCCGGCGGTGGAGGGGCAGCTGGGCGCACGTCGAGGTGCCGTTTGCGGTGGGCTCTGCGACGGCCAGCGTCGCGGCCCGCCTGGACATCTCTGACACGCCGGCCGGCGACCTGCTCATCGGCCCCAGGAGCATGGTCGAGGTGAACGGCATGCGCCTGCTCCGCGCCGCGCTCGGCGAGAGGGCCAGCGGGGCGCCGGGCGTGGACCGGAACACGAACGTCGTCGGCCACACGGTGGGCCGGCAGGCCCAGCTGCTGCAGCTGCTGCTCCCCGCCCTAGCCGCCGGGGTCGACGCCCTCGCGGCCGCCCTCGACGGCGCGATGCCCCAGCTGATCACCGAGCGGGGCGACCGCACCGACCTCTACGAGGTCCTGGACCAGACGCTCTGGCTGAGGGCGGCGGAGGCCTGCACGGACCTGGCGGTCGCCGACGCCCCGCGCCTCGCCAGGGCGATGCGCTGGGCGTTGTAGGCCTCGAAGAGCGCGAGCGGGCGGGCGGGAGCCGCGTTGCGCGCGAGGTTGCGC
>CAXUEN010000209.1:0-4577 GCA_964249945.1 uncultured Caulobacteraceae bacterium
GGCCCGCGCCGCGCCGCCTCCAGCACCCGCTCGCGCGCAGGCGTCGGGCGTGCAGGCAGGAGGCCGGTCGCCTGGAGCAGACGTTCAGGCGGCGGCGGCGGCGTGCGCAGGCCCCGCAGCGCCAAGGCCAGCGCCTCCCCCGGCGGCTCGCAGGCATAGGACGCCGCCCATTCCACGAACCGCAAGGTGTTCGGCGGGAGCGGCGGATCGGAAAGACGGCCCGCCAGCGGCTTCAAGGGGCGGTTTACGCCATGCCCATCGCGCAACTCGGTGACCACCCCTCGGACGGTGCGCGGCCCCAAAGGCGCGGCGACCTGATCGCCGACGGCGAGGCCCATGGCCTCTTCGGCGGCGTAGTCGAAGGCTTCGGGCAGCGGCAGGGGCAGCAGGACGCGCGCGATCAGAGACATCGTGCTCCATATAGCGCGGCGCGCCCTCTTGGCCCCTCTTCCACCGGGCTGAGGGAGACGGACTAGACCCGCCCGCTCAGGACGGCTCCGAAAAGCTTCAGCCGGCGCCTCAGCTCGCCCGGCGCACGACCGCGAGCATAGGGATCGGCCAGGCCGGCATAGGCGACGGCTGGGAAGGCTGCGACGGGCAAGGCCTCGAGTTCGACGCGGGCCCTGCGAAGGGCGCTCTCCACCTCCTCGGCGACGCGAGGGCCGAGTGAGGCCTCGTCCCGCTCGGCCCAGGTTCGCGGAGTCCAGGAGCGGCCACGTTGGCGCCAAAGCTCACGGGTGCGGTAGAGTCCCGCCAGGCCCCAGGCGCGGCCGGCCTCCACTACCGCGCGCAGCGGCGCCTCGGCGTCGAGGCCGCGTGCGGCCAGGCCCATCACGGCGCCGGCCGTACCGTCCAGGTAGCGGGCGAGCGCGGCGTCGTCGGCGAAGGGCGTGGGCTCCAGCTCGGCGTGGCGCGCCTCGACCAGGGCGTCCAGCAAGGCCGGCGGCAGGGCGCCGGAAGCGATAGCGGGGGCGAGGGCCTGCAGCACCGGCTGGCCGGGTGGAAGGCCGCCGGCCGCGATGGCCTCGATGCGCTCGCGCCACCAAGCCAGCCGGATCTCACCGGCAAGGGGGTTGGTGACGCTCTCGGCCACCCGGGCCAGTTCGTCGTTGAGGGCGTAGACGGCGATCACCGTCGTGCGGGCGACGGGGTCGGAGATGAAGCGGCTGGCCAGCCAGCGGTCCGGATCGAGGCGGCGGATGCGCGCGTCCAGCGTCTCCACCGCCTGGGCGGCCGCCACTTCAGGCGGCGCGGCCATGCTCAGACCGCCAGCAGGGCGGCGGCGACGCGGCGGCCCTCGCCGGCCAGGTAGTTGTACATGCGGCAGGCCTCGGGCGTGCTCATCACGTCCAGGCCTACGCCAGCGTTGAACATGGCCGTCCGCACCGCCTTGGGCGCCAGCGCCATGGCGGGGCCCACGCCCAGCAGCAGCACCTCGATCTCCAGCGCTCCCAGCCGCGAGACCGGCGAAAGGTCGTCAGGCGTCAGGGCGGCGAGGGTCCGCACCGGCCAGGGCCGGACCACCTGCTGCAGGATCAGGATCGAGCCCGCGATGCGCTGCTCGCCAATCCGGAACCCGCCGCCGCCGAACGCCTCGATGACGAGCGGCGAGGCCACCGCCTCAGGGCCTCGCCGTCGCGGGACGGGACTTCAAGGTGGTGGCCAGGGGCGTGGCGTCCTCGCCGCGCCTGACGCCCCAGACCAGCACCAGCGGCAGGGCGACGTAGACCGAGGAGTAGGTGCCGATCAGGATGCCGAACACCATGGTGAACACCAGCGGGAACAGCACCGGTCCGCCGAACACCAGCGCGCCCGCGAGCGCCAGCAGGGCGGTGGAGCCGGTGATCAGGGTGCGCGACAGCCGCTCGTTCTCCGACAGGTCGATGACGTCGCGCAGCGGCGTACGGCGGAACTTGCGCAGATTCTCGCGCAGCCGGTCGAAGGTGATGACCTTCTCGTTCATGGAGTAGCCGATCACCGTCAGCAGGGCCGCGATCGAGGTGGTGGAGAACTCGATCCGCAGGATCGACAACAGGCCCAGCGTCAGCACGATGTCGTGCAGCACGGCCAGCACCGCGCCCAGCCCGAACTGCAGCTGGAAGCGGAACCAGATGTAGCCCAACATCAGCACCAGGGCGACGGCCAGGGCCAGGAAGCCGTTCTTCAGCAGTTCGCCGGAGACCTTGGGGCCGACCGCCTCCACCCGCTTGAACTGGATGCCGGGGAACTCCTGCGCCAGGCTGGTGCGCATGCCGTTCACCGTCTGCACGGGGTCGCGCCCCGCCTCCGGCTTGAAGCGCAGCATGGCGGCGTTGGGGGCGCCGAAGCCCTGCACCTCGGGGTCATGGGCGCCGTGGCGGGCCAGACTGGCGCGCAGGCCTGCCAGCGGCGCCGGCCCCGGCGTGGTCACCTCGATCAGGATGCCGCCCTTGAAGTCGATGCCGAGGTTCAAGCCGAGCGTCGCCAGGCTGGCGAGGGAGGCCAGCACCGCGAGGGCCGAGATGGCGGCGGCGACCGGCGCCCACTTGACGAACTTGAAGTGGGTCTGGCGGGGCAGGAAACGGATCAGCGGCCAGCGCATGAGCGGTCTTCCTTCAAGCGATCGGCAGGGCTTTGGGCTTGGCGGCCCGGAACCACCAGCCGATCAGCACCTGGGTGATGAGGACGGCGGTGAACACCGAGGTGAGCACGCCCACGAACAATGTCCAGGCGAAGCCCCGCACCGCGCCGGAGCCGAACTGGAACATGATCAGCGCCGCGATCAGGGTGGTGACGTTGGCGTCCATGATGGAGACCAGGGCGCGCCGGAAGCCCTGGTCGGCGGCCATCAGCGGCGTGCGGCCGGCGTGGGCCTCGTCGCGCATGCGCTCGTAGATCAGCACGTTGGCGTCCACCGCCACCGCCAGCGTCAGGATCAGGCCGGCGATGCCGGGGAAGGTCAGCGTCGCCTGGGTCAGCGACATGGCCCCGAAGATCAGCAGCACGTTGACGATCAGCGCCGCCGCCGCGAACACCCCGAACAGGCCATAGGCGCCGATGATGAAGACGAAGATCGCCCCCGCCCCGATCAGCAGCGAGATCGCGCCGGCCCGCACCGCGTCGGCCCCGAGCTCGGCCCCGACCGTCCGCTGCTCCACGAAGTTCAGCTTGGCGGGCAGCGCGCCGGAGCGCAGCAGCAGGGCGAGGTTGGCCGCGCTCTCCACGGTGAAGTTGCCGGTGATCTGGCCGGAGCCGCCGTAGATGGCGCCCTGGATCACCGGATCGGTGATCACCTTGTTGTCCAGCACGATGGCGAAGCGCTTGCCGATGTTGGCCGCGCTCACCTCGCCGAAGCGCTGGGATCCCACGCCGTTGAAGCGGAAAGACACGACCGGCTGGCCGGTCTGGCCGTCGAACTGGCCGGCCGCGCCGGTCAGCATGTCGCCGGAAACGAGCACCCGGCGGCGCACCAGCACCCCTTGCGGTTCGCTGGGCGTATCGCTCGGCAGCAGCTGGTCTTCCGGCGGGACCAGGGCCGGGTTGGCGGGGACGGGATTTGTGTCGTCCACCATCTGGAAGGTGAGCTTGGCGGTCTGGCCGATGATCTGCTTCAGCCGCTCCGGATTGCTCTCTCCGGGCGCCTCCACCACGATCCGGTCGACGCCCTGGCGGATGATGGTCGGCTCGCGGGTGCCGAGCGCGTCGATCCGCCTGGTGACCACCTCGATGGACTGCTGCACCGCCTGGGCGGTCTGCTGGCGCCAGTCGGCTTCGGAATAGCCCAGCGTCACCGTCTGGCCCGGACCGCCGTTGATGCTCAGGTCGCGGCCGCCGGCCTGCCCCGCCGAGGGGGCCAGCTTGGCGCGCAACAGGTCCACCGCGCGGCCCACCTGGCCGGGGTCGTTGATGTGCGCCTGCACCTGTCCGCCCGTGACGCCCAGGCCGGAGAAGCCGATGCCGGCGTCGCCGAGCGTGCGGCGCGCATCCTCGGTGACGTTGGCCAGCTGCTCGGCGCGGAGCGACGCCTGGTCCACCTCCAGCAGCAGGTAGGAGCCGCCCTGCAGGTCCAGCCCCAGGTTCAGCCGCTTGTTGAAGGGCGCGGGCAGGACGTCGGTGACCGAGGCCGGCAGCAGGTTCGGTAGGGTGAAGACCAGGCCGAACACGGCGGCCAGCACCACCAGGACGATCTTCCAGGCGCGGAGTTGGATCATCCCTGCGCCCCCCCTGATCCGCTCGTCCCGGCGAACGCCGAAACCCAGATCATAGGACTGGACGCCGACCGGCCGAGCACAGGATCAGCGCTCAGGCCGATGAACCGCAGCGCCCTACGATCTGGGTCCCGGCATTCGCCGGGATGAGCGGGAAAAAAGCAGGCCATGGTCGCGAGGCGGCTCAGCCCTTGACCTTCGCGTCGTTGGCGGGGGCCGGCTCAGTTCGCGTGCGCACGTCGGAGATCATGGACTTGACCACCTTGACCGCCACGCCGGTGGCGATCTCCACCTGCACCTCGGCGTCGTCCACCCGGGAGACCTTGCCGATGACGCCGCTGTTCAGCACCACGGTGTCGCCGCGCTTGATGGCGTCGATCAGGGCGCGCT
>CAXUEN010000209.1:4587-4827 GCA_964249945.1 uncultured Caulobacteraceae bacterium
CTGGGGCCGCAGCAGCAGGAAGTAGCCGATGACGCCGATGAAGAGCAGCGGGGCGAACTGCACGATCAGGTCCTGCGGACCCCCGCCCGAGGCGGCGGCGGCGCCGGCGGCTTGCGCAAAGGCCGGGGTGGAAAACATCAGGGCTCCGGGAACAGGGCATCGCGGCCGGGTGCAGGACCTGGGCCGGTGGAAGAGGCGCGGAAGCTAGGCGAGCGCCCGCGCTTTTGCAATGCGACGCGC
>CAXUEN010000210.1:0-3647 GCA_964249945.1 uncultured Caulobacteraceae bacterium
TCGAGTCGATCATGGTCAACTGCAACCCCGAGACCGTCTCCACCGACTACGACACCTCCGACCGCCTCTACTTCGAGCCCCTGACGGCCGAGGACGTGCTGGAGCTGATCCACGTGGAACGGCAGGCCGGAACCCTGCTGGGGGTCATTGTCCAATTCGGCGGCCAGACGCCTCTGAAGCTCGCCCGTGCGCTCGAGGCCGCGGGCGTACCCATCTTGGGCACCACGCCGGACGCCATCGACCTCGCCGAGGACCGCGAGCGCTTCCAACAACTGATGCAGCAGATCGGCATCCAGCAGCCCGTCAACGCCTTCGCCCGCTCCCCCGAAGACGCCAGGGCGGCGGCCAACCAAGTAGGCTACCCGGTGGTGATCCGGCCCTCCTATGTCTTGGGCGGGCGGGCCATGGAGATCGTCCGCGATGACGAGCAGCTGGCCCGCTATGTCCGCGACGCTGTGCAGGTCTCCGGCGACAGCCCGGTCCTGATCGACCAGTACCTGAGCCGCGCCACCGAGGTGGACGTGGACGCCATCTGCGACGGCGAGACGGTCTTCGTCGCCGGCATCATGGAGCACATCGAGGAGGCGGGCGTCCACTCTGGTGACAGCGCTTGCTCCCTGCCGCCCTTTTCACTCCGTCCCGAGACGATCGACGAGCTGAAGTTGCAGACCGAGCGCATGGCGCGCGCGCTGAAGGTCCGTGGGCTGATGAACGTCCAGTTCGCCATCGAGGAGCCGCTGGGGCCCGAGCCGCGCATCTATGTACTGGAAGTCAATCCCCGCGCCTCGCGCACCGTACCCTTTGTGGCCAAGGCCATCGGCCGGCCCGTCGCCGCCATCGCGGCCAAGGTGATGGCGGGGGTGCGGCTGGCTGACTTTGCGCTCACTGACCGCCCAAGCGACCATGTAGCGGTAAAGGAGGCGGTGTTCCCCTTCGCCCGCTTCCCTGGCGTCGATACGGTGCTGGGTCCCGAGATGCGCTCCACCGGCGAGGTCATGGGTCTGGACTGGCGGCGGCCGGGTGAGCCGCCCGAGGCCGCCTTCGCCCGCGCCTTCGCCAAGAGCCAGCTGGGCGGAGGAACCCGGCTGCCGAGCGGGGGTGCGGTGTTCGTCTCCGTGAAGGATGCGGACAAGGGCTTCGTGCTGGATCCCGTGCGCATCCTGGCGGCCCAGGGATTCCGCATCGTGGCCACCGCAGGCACCGCCAGCTATCTGGGGGCCCAAGGCCTGACGGTGCATACCGTGAAGAAGGTGCTGGAGGGGCGACCCAACATTGTGGACCTGATGAAGAGCGGCGAGATCAGCCTGGTTTTCAACACCACCGAGGGACGCCAGTCGCTGCAGGACAGCTTCTCGCTGCGCCGCACCGCCCTGATGGGCAAGATCCCCTACTACACCACCACCGCGGGGGCGCTTGCGGCGGCCCAGGCCATCACCGCGGTCGCCGCGGGCACGCTCGAGGTGCGCCCCCTTCAGAGCTATGCCTGAGCGCTATCGGGCAGGCGGGGCCGCGGCGTGGATGGCGCCGATGTGGCGCTGGACGATCACGTCGGTCTCTGCGGCGAAGGCCCGGAAGCCGGCGCTTCCGCCATCTTTGGCTTCCTTGGCGAAGGCGGCCCCGTCGCCGGCGTGGACGGTCGACATCTGGTCCATGTAGGCGGCGTCGAAGGCCGGCCCGCCCAGCGACTTCAGGTGGGCGAGCTTGCCCGTGAATTCCGGGTTTAGCTCGGATCCGAAGGTGATCCCCTCGCGCCGCGCCACCGCCTTCAGCTCGTCTCCGACGGGCGTATGGTCGTGCACCTCCATGGCGCCGAAGTCGCGGATGTCGGGGGTGGAGCCCTTCTGGTCGGCCAGCTGGCCCGCCTGCACCTCGAACATGCCGCCCTGGGACACCTTGGCCACGAAGGCGCGGTCAGCGGGCGTCGCTGCAGCGTTCGCCAGCTCGGCGCCCGATGCGAGGAGGGCGATGGCGGCTAACGCCGCCTTGGCGGCGGGGGCATGGAACATGGCTGACCTCTGGAGCGTCCCAGCGCAATGCCGCGCGAGGGGGCGGGTTCCCCCGCTGGAACCGGCGGCGACGTCGCAGGTTGGGGTGTAAGCCCAGGAGAGGCATCGATGACCAAGACCCTGAAGCCCGGCGACAAGGTGAAGTGGGACGCCAGCCAGGGCGAGACCCGCGGGGTGGTAGAGAAGGTCCAGACCGCAGACACCAAGATCAAGTCCCATACGGTCAAGGCCTCCAAGGACGATCCCCAGTACATCGTCAAGAGTGACAAGACCGGCGCCAAGGCGGCGCACAAGGCGGGCGCCCTGCACAAGGGATGAGCGGACCAGGCTCCAGACCGCCCCGCCCGCAGACCCGGCTGAACTTCACGGGGCTGCAGTTCGTTCTGTTCGCGGGCGCAGGGCTGATAGGGCTGGCGGGGCTGATGGCGGCGGGCTTGGCATTCGGTCTGGCGCTCGCGGGCGCAGCCGCGCTGGCAGTGCTAATGCTGGCCGTCTGGTTCATCGCCGCCAACCTGCTGGGTAAGCCCGGGGACCGTCCGGCGCCGCCTCCAAGGCGCTGAGCGGGACGGAACGAGTTGGCCGAACCCCTCCAGGGCGGGCCCTTGCGAATTTGGGGACTGCAACCTACCTTGGACGGCCGGTTAAGCCGCCAGCCACCGGCGACCTCCTTATGCGCAACGGGCGAGGCCGATCTCACCACGATGGAAAAGGTTCCTATGACGGGCGGGGGCTATCGCTCCCTCGATGACGAGCTGAAGCGTCTGAAGACTGTGGAGCGGCCGAGCGTGATCGCCGCCATCTCCGAAGCGCGACAGCATGGCGACCTATCCGAGAATGCGGAATACCACGCCGCCAAAGACCGCCAGGGCTGGATCGAGGGCCGCATCGCCGAGATCGAGGACAAGCTCAGCCGCGCTCAGGTGATCGACGTCTCCAAGCTGTCGGGCAAGCAGGTGAAGTTCGGGGCCACGGTCACGGTGGTGGACGAGGACACCGAGGACGAGGCCCGTTACCAGATCGTCGGCGAGCACGAGGCCGACGTGAAGCAGGGTCGCCTGTCGCTCACCTCGCCGCTCGCCCGCGGCATGATCGGCAAGGAGACCGGCGACGTGGTGGAGGTGACCACTCCCGGCGGGGTCAAGGCCTACGAGATTCTTAAGGTCGAGTGGGTCTGACGGCGCGCGTGCGGGGAGGCGCTTGAGCGCACCGCTCCGCATCTGGGCGGTCACCGACGGCCGCGCCGGCATAGAGGCCCAGGCCCTGGGACTGGCGGAGGCGGTGGCGAGGCTCCGGCCCGCCGAGATCGCCTCCAAACACATCGGGTGGCCGCGATGGATGAGCCGCTCGCCTACCCTGCTGATGCCCGCCTGGCGTGGCCTTCTCGCCAGCGGGGGTGGGAGCCTGGCGCCACCCTGGCCCGACCTGTGGATCGGCAACGGACGGGCGAGCGTGCCGCTCTCCATCGCCGCCCGGCGCTGGTCGGGCGGGGGGAGCTACGTGGTGCAGCTGCAGGATCCTCTGCGACCCTCGCGCCTGTTCGACCTCGTCGCGCCGCCGAACCACGATGAGCTGGAGGGGCCCAACGTATTCGCGATCACGGGGACGCCCCATCGGGTGACGCCGGAGCGGCTGGCCGCGGAG
>CAXUEN010000210.1:3657-4810 GCA_964249945.1 uncultured Caulobacteraceae bacterium
GTGGGGGCGCTGAGCGGCGGGCGGTCGAAGGCCTTCGACCTCTCGCCCGCCCGGGCCGAACGGCTGGCCCGCCAGATCGGCGAGGCGGTGCGGGGGAGTGGCGGGACGCTGCTGCTGAGCTTCTCCCGGCGTACGCCGCCGGGAGCCCAGGCGTCGATGCGGAAGGCCTTGGCGGGGCTGCCGAGCCTGATCTGGGACGGGCAGGGGCCGAACCCCTACTTCGCCTTCCTGGCTACGGCCGACGTCGTCCTGGTCACCGAGGACTCCGCCAACATGCCGACCGAGGCGGCGGCGACCGGGCGCCCCGTCTACCTGCTCGAGATGGACGGAAGCCAACTCCGCAAGCAGCGTTTCCACGCCGAACTGGCCGCCCTGGGCGTATCCCGCCGCTTCGACGGCCGGCTGGAGACATGGAGCTATGCGCCGCTGCGGGAGACCGACCGGCTGGCGGCGGAGGTGCTGAGGCGGATGGACGCGCGAGGGCCGGCCGGGGCCTAGGCGAACGGGTTGAGGCAGATTGTCGCCCGAGAGGGACGTGCGCGGGCCTGGGCGCCGGAGTCAGAACTGCAGCTCAGGGTGGGCGGAGCCGGGATAGGCGGTCTCGGGCATGTGCAGGGTGAAGGTGGCGCCGGCGCCCGGCTCGCTCTCCAGCGCCACCCAGCCGCCGTGTAGCTCCACGAGCGCCTTGACCAGGGCGAGGCCCAGTCCCGGGCCGCCGCGGTCGCGGCCCACGAAGCGGTCGAAGATGTGGGCCTGGACGTGGAAGGGGATCCCCCGCCCGGTGTCCTTCACCCGCACCTTCACTTCGCCGAGCGCACGCTTGGCGTCCAGCACCACCTCCCCGCCCGCGGGGGTGGAGCGGATGGCGTTGATCATCAGGTGGTCCAACGCCTGGGCCAGCCGGCGACCGTCGGCGCGGATCACCCCGGCCGGCTCGTCGCAGACCCGGATCGAGACCTCGGCCTCCTCCGCATCGCGCGTTCCGCGGGCGGCCGCAGCGCGCAGCAGGGCCGTGACGTCCACGTCGCCCAGGCTCAGCGCCATCTCCCCCGCGTCGATCTGGGCCATGTCCAGCACGTCGTCGATGGAGGAGGCGAGCTGGGCCGCCGCCGTCCGCACCGCCGCCACATGGCCGCGCGAGCGCTCGGGCAGC
>CAXUEN010000211.1:0-4809 GCA_964249945.1 uncultured Caulobacteraceae bacterium
CTCCTCGAAGATGCGTTGGCGGTCGGCGGGATCGAGGCCCGGACCGGTGTCGGAGATGGTGAACCGCACCCTTGGCCGATCCCCGGCGCTCGCGCCGCCGAGGTCGGCGGTCACCAGCACTCCGCCCGCCCGGGTCAGCTTGACCGCATTTCCTGTCAGATTGAACAGGATCTGGCGCAGCCGCCCGTCGTCAGCCCTAAGGACGGGCACGCCGGCCCCCACCGCCCAGCCAATCTCGATCCCCGCCGCGTTGGCCCGAGGGCTGAGCAGTTCGCAGACGCCTTGGAGCAGGTGTTCCAGGTCGGTGATCGTGGGCTCCAGCTCCACGCGCCCCGATTCCAGCTTGGCCAGGTCGAGCACGTCGTTGACCAGGCCGAGCAGGTGGTCGGCGCAGTCCTGCAGGGTCGTCAGGTAGGCGCTCTGGGTCGCGTCCAGCGGGGTGGCGGCCAGCAGCCCCGCCATGCCGATGACGCCGTTCAGGGGCGTGCGGATTTCATGGCTGAGCAGGGCGAACACCCGCTCGCGCGCCCGGGCGCGGTCCTCGTCCCAACCGGCGCCGGGCGGCAATGGATCGGGTCGTCCGGTGGGGCTGGGATCGGCTGGAGCCATGCCCGGAATCTGCACACCTGCGCCTTAACGTGGCCCCAAGACGACGAGGCGACTTCCCGTATGCGGCGAACACACGTATGGGATGCGCTCAGTGACGGTATCAGTCTGGCTTCGGTTAGAACTTGAATTAGGCCCCACACCGCCGACTCCCTCGTGGCGGCGTCACACCAGGAGTTCAGATGGCAGACCGCGCTGATACGAACGGCCCCGATCCCATAGACGTCGCCGTGGGGCTGCGGCTGAGGACCCTGCGGAAATCCCGCGGCATGTCCCAGGAGCAGCTCGGCCGGGCCCTCGGCATCACCTTCCAGCAGATCCAGAAGTACGAGCGCGGGACCAACCGCATCTCGGCGTCGATGCTGGTGAAATCCGCGCGCGCCCTGTCCGTGGCGCCGACGACCCTGCTGCCGGACGAGGGCGATCCCACCCCGCGCTCCCCGGCGATCCTCACCCTGCTGGCGCAGATGCGCGGGGTGGAGGAGCTGGTGGAGACCTACGCCCGTATCAAGTCGCCCCGGCTGCGCCGTGCGGTGCTGCAGCTGTCCCGCAGCCTGGCGGCGAACGCCGAGGCCGAACCTGCGGCGCCGGAACCCGTCGAGCACGCCTGAGCCTCCGGCCACCGGCTGGCGAAGACCTTACCGCGCGTGCAGGCGCGGCTCGGACGCCGCTTCGAATGCTGACCGGAAGGCCGGCGCCGGCCCGGTCTGGAGGGGCGGCTTGCGGTAGATCAAGGCTTCGGCCACATGGACCCGTTGCACCGCCCCCGAGCCGTCCAGGTCGGCGATGGTGCGCGCCAGCCGCTTGGTCCGGGTGAAGGCCCGGGCCGAGAAGCCCTGGGTCTCCGCCGCTCGGTTGAGCAGCGCCGTCGCCTTCCCCTCGATGGATAGGGCCTGCTCCAGTGCTTCGCCCTCGAGCCGGGCGTTGAGGGCGCCGGCCCCATCGCCATGGCGCTCGACCTGCAGCTCACGGGCGCGCGCCACCCGCGCCGCCGCCTGGGCCGTGCCCTCGGACGGCGCGGGCAGGGCGAGGTCGGCCGCGGTAACCGGCGGCATCTCAACCTGCAGGTCCATGCGGTCCATCAGGGGGCCGGACACGCGACCCTGGTACTGCAGCTGGCAGCGCGGCGCCTTGCCGCAGGCGCCCCGGCCCGGGCCGCCATGCCCGCAGCGGCAGGGGTTCATCGCCGCCACCAGCTGGACGCGGGCGGGATAGCGCACATGGGCGTTGGCCCGCGCCACCATCACCTCGCCCGTCTCCAGCGGTGCGCGGAGCGAATCCAGCACCTGGGGCTGGAACTCCGGCAGTTCGTCCAGGAAGAGCACGCCGTTGTGGGCAAGCGAGATCTCCCCGGGCTTGGCGCGGGTCCCGCCGCCGGTGAGGGCCGCCATGCTGGCGGAGTGGTGCGGCGAGCGGAACGGGCGCGCCCGGGTCAGGGCGCCCTTGGCGATCAGCCCCGCCACCGAATGGACCATGGAGGTCTCCAGCAGCTCACGCGGCGACAGCGGCGGGAGCAGGCCCGGCAGGCGCTGGGCCAGCATCGACTTGCCCGAGCCCGGCGGCCCTACCATCACCAGGTTGTGGCCGCCGGCCGCGGCGATCTCCAGCGCCCGCTTGGCCTGCTCCTGCCCCTTGACGTCGCGCAGGTCGGGAAATGCGCCGCCCTCCAGCACCGGACCGGGTCGGGGGGCGCTCAGCACCTGGGTTCCGCGCAGGTGGTTCAACAGGCTGATCAGCGAGCGCGGCGCCAGCAGGCGCACGTCCCCCGCCCAGGCCGCCTCGGGCCCCGAGGCCTCCGGACAGATCAGGCCCAGCCCGAACTCGGAGGCGGCGACCGCCGCCGGCAGGGCGCCTGCAGTGGGCGCGATCTGGCCGTCCAGGCCCAGCTCGCCGAAGGCCATCCAGCCGTTCAGCGCGTCTGCGGGAAGAATGCCCATGACCCCCATCATGGCCAGGGCGATGGGCAGGTCGTAGTGGCTGCCCTCCTTGGGCAGGTCGGCGGGTGCAAGGTTGACGATCAGCCGCTTGGCCGGCAGGGCCAGCCCCAGGCCCGTGAAGGCGGCGCGCACCCGCTCGCGACTCTCCGCCACCGCCTTGTCACCTAGGCCCACGACAACGAAGGCCACCGCCCCCGAGCTGACCTGCACCTCCACGTCGACCCGGCGCGCCTCCACGCCTTCAAAGGCCACGGTGACCACCCGTGCAACCATCCATCCGCCCCTGCAACCCAGGCGCACTCTGCGGCGCCTACACGCAGGACGTCAAGAACGAAGGCGGAACTCGCCGGATTTAACGGATGGTTAATTCCAGAACGTAGGGAGACCAGAAGGTCAGCGGCGAAGCGCCTCGATGCGGTCCCACATGAGAGCGGTGGCGTCCACGCCTGTGAAGCGCTTCAGCTGCTGGGCGCCCGTGGGGGAGGTGACGTTGATCTCGGTGAGGTAGTCACCGATGACGTCGACGCCCACGAAGATCAGGCCTCGCGCCTTCAGGTCCGGCCCGATGGCGGCGCAGAGTTCGCGGTCGCGGGTGGTGAGCTCCACCGCCTCGGCCCGGCCGCCCACGTGCAGGTTGGAGCGGACCGCGCCCTCGGCCGGCACGCGGTTGACGACGCCCACCGGCTCGCCGTCCACCAGCAGGATGCGCTTGTCGCCCTTCGCGATGGCCGGCAGGAAGGCCTGGCAGATCACCGGCTCCCGGTTCAGGGCGAAGTGCAGCTCGAGCAGGGCGTCGAGGTTGCCGTCGCCGGGCTTCAGCCGGGTGACGCCGGAGCCGCCGCCGCCGTAGAGCGGCTTCAGGATCATGTCGGGGTGACGCGAGCGGAACTCGGCGATGGCGGCGAGGTCGCGCGAGATCAGGGTCGGCGGCTGCAGGCCCTTGAAGCGGGTGACGAACAGTTTCTCCGGCGCGTTGCGCACCTCCACGGGGTCGTTGACCACCAGGGTCGCCGGGTGGACGTGCTCCAGGATGTGGGTGGCGGTGATGTAGTGCATGTCGAAGGGCGGATCCTGGCGCATCAGCACCACGTCCACGTCCTCGGCCAGGTCCAGCGCCACGGGCTGACCCAGGCTGTAGTGGTCACCCGGGGTGGCGCGAACCTCCAGCGGGTGGGCGCGGACGGTGACGCGACCATCCTCCAGGGCCAGCCGCTCGGGCTGGTAGACCCACAGCCGGTGGCCGCGCGCCTGGGCGTTCAAGGCCATCAGGACGGTGGTGTCCACCTCGGGATTGGCGAGCTCGATGGGGTCCATCTGGATCGCGACGCGGAGCGTCATGGCAGGTCCTCCTGGCAGCGGCTGGGACTCCTTAGCTCAGTTCAGCCGGCGGCGAACCCTCAGGCTGGCCCATTCGGCCGGGCCGGCGGCGATCCCGCCCAGCGCCTTGGCCTGCTGCAGCGCCTCCAGCGCGCCGGCCAGGCGGCCCTGGCCCTCCCGTGCGGTGGCCACATCCAGCCATGGACGATGGTCGCGGGGATCAATCAGGCCGCGGCGCAGGGCCGCCCGCTCCGCCCGCTCGTAGTCGCCGGCCTTCAGGGCGCGGGCGAAGATCAGGCTCTGCAGCCGCAGCACGACCTGGCGGTCGCTGGCCGGGACCATCAGGGCGTCCAGCCGGTCGGCGACGCCGGGCATGAGGCCGGTGGCCAGGGCGCGGCGGGTCAGCTCCGAGGGCATGACCACCCCCCCGCCGGAGAAGGGGTCCAGCGCCACCGGCCCGTCCTCGGTCTCCACCCGCAGCAGGAAGTGGCCGGGAAAGTCGACGCCGGCCACCGTCAGGCCCGCGCGGCGTCCGGCCTCCAGATAGACGAGGCCCAGCGCGATCGACAGGCCGCAGCGCCGGTCGCATACCGCGATCAGGTCGGCGTTGGCGGGATCGTCCGGGGTGAACAGGTCGCCCTTGAACGACAGGTCGCCGCCCAGCGTCTCGCCTAGGGCGTCGTCCGGCCGTTCCGCCGGGAGGCGCGCCCTGAGCCTGGCCTCCGCCTCGTCGGCGAGGCGGCGGGCGGCGTCGGGTTCCCGGGCGCTATCCTCGTGCAGGGCGCAGGACAACGCCGCCTCGTAGAGGGGAAAGCGCGCGTCGGGCGCCGCACCCGCCGCCGCCAGCGCGTCTTCGGCCTGCAGTCGGGTCAGGGCCATGGGCCGGCCTCCCTCGCTCCGAGCCCGCCTCCCCAGGCGTCCGGAACATGCCGCGGCAGCCGCCCCGGCG
>CAXUEN010000212.1:0-4807 GCA_964249945.1 uncultured Caulobacteraceae bacterium
GCGTGCTCACACGGCGGTAACGGAGCGGCGGCTTTCCGCGGCGCCATGCTGACGCTGCGGGCCCCGGCCGACCTGGCGATGGACGCCGCCCGGGTCCGGCTACGACCGCCGGGCCAGCGCGAGGCGACCCTGCCGGCGCTCGGCGCGGCGGCGCTGGCGGCGGCCAGCGCCCTGACGCTCGCCGGGGCCGTGATCCTCGGACCGCCGGGCGCCGTACGAGCCGCCCCGACGTCCGGTGCGACCGTCCCGGCCGGCTCGGCGCCCTGAGGCCGGTTTCGTAAACGGCCTGGAAACTCTGATCGCGCTCCCTGTTCCTGGCAGGCGCAGCGGCGCACTCGTGCAGGAGTCCGACCATGTGCGGGATCGCCGTCGCCATCGGCCTGGAGGATGCGGCGAGCCTCGTCGCCCGCCTGATTAAGGGGCTGGAGCACCGGGGCGACGTCAGCGACCCGGTCGCCTCGCCCATTCCGCGCACGGCGATGGCCACCCGGCGCCTGCGGATCGTGGACGCCGACCAGGGCGTGCAGCCCCAGCTTTCCTTCGACGGCCGGATCGCCGTGGCCATGAACGGGGAGATCTACAACCACCGGGCGCTGCGCGCAGAGCTGGAGGCGATGGGCGCCCGCTTCGCCACCGATAGCGACACCGAGGTGCTGGCCGCAGCGCTGAGCGTCTGGGGCGGCAAGGCGCTGCGGCGGCTGAACGGCATGTTCGCCTTCGTGGCCGTCGACACCGGCTCGGGCGCCTTCATCGCCGCCCGCGATCCGCTGGGGGTCAAGCCGCTCTACCTGATCCAGCAGGGCGAGGGCTTCGTGTTCTGCTCGGAGATGACGCCGCTGCTCGACACCGTTGAGGCGGGCGAGGTCATGCTGCTGCCGCCGGGCTACGTGCTGTCGCCGAGCTACTGTGCGCCCTACAAGTCCGCCCTCGGCGACCCCCAGCCCATGTCGCACCCGGCCGATGCGCGCGCCCTGGACGCGGCGCTGGTGGCGTCCGTGGCGCGGCGCATCCCGCCGGATCTGCCCTTCGCCCTAATGTTCAGCGGCGGGATCGACAGCACCCTGGTCGCCCACTACGTCCGCCAGGCCGGCGGGACCGCGCCCGGCTATTTCCTCGGCGACGAAGGGGCGCCGGACTTCCGCTACGCCTGCGCCTATGCGGAGCGGAGCGGGTTGGACCTGCGCCTCGTCGCCTTCGACGATCCGGCCGAGATCGACGCGCAGATGGCTGAGACGGTGCGGCTCTGCGAGAGCTTCGAGCCGGCGGTGGTGCGCGACAGCTACTGCACCGCCCTGATCTCGCGCCGCATGAACCAGGACAGCTACCGCGTGGCCCTGTGCGGGGAGGGGGCGGACGAGCTGTTCGCCGGCTACCGCCCGCTGGAGCTGGGCTTCGCTGCGGGCGAGGCCCACGGCGCGGCGCTCCGCGACCAGTGCCTGGGCAGCATGCACCGCAGCAACCTGCAACGGCTGGATCGCGCCAGCATGCGCTGGGCGGTGGAAGCGCGCGAGCCGTTCCTGGACCCTGAGGTCGTGAATCACGCCCTGGGCCTGGAGGCGCGCGCCCTGGTCGCCCCGGACGGGATGGGCAAGGCCCCGCTTCGCGCCCTATTCGACCTCTATCCCGCCGAGCTGCCCATCGCGATCCGCGACCGCGCCAAGCAGCCGCTGAACGAAGGGACCGGCCTGGACGCCAGCCAGACTGATTCGCCGTGGGCCCGACGCGCGGAGGCGGTGCTGAGCGAGCGGGACTTCGCCGACGGGCGCCGCCGGTTCGCCGCCTTCGACCTGCGCACCAAGGAGGAGCTGCTCTACCTGCAGATATTGGCGGAGCGCATCGACGTGGACCGCGCCCCCCACCTCAGCTCGCGGCTGAGATTGCAGGCGCCGGACGCGCCGGGACTGGAGGCGCTGAGGGCCTACCGAGTGTAGCGGCGGCTCAGAAGCTGAACGGCTCGACCTGCTCGCGCTCTCCGCACAAGCAGGCGTCGGCCACCAGCTCGAAGGGACGCAGGTCCACCTCCGAACGACCGTCCGCAATCAGCTGGCCGAAGCGGGCGTAAAGATCGGGATATTCCTGCGATGGGCCGGTCTCCACAGCCTGACCGTCGTCTTCCAGCTTCGCGCCGCCCTCGGTCAGCCACAGCCGTGTTCCCGAGCGGGTCTGGACCTCGATGTTCCAGGTTTGCGGCCCGGTCTGGCGCCAGTCGAAGGTCGCGCTCAGCGCGTCGCCCGCGGGCTCGCAGCCGAACCCAAGCTCCACCGCGATCGGGCTTTGCCGGTTCGACGGGATGCTGAGCTTTGCGGACCGGACGAAGAGAACCCCGGGCAGGATCGCGGTGACGATGGACAGCGCGTTGATGCCGGGGTCGAACACCCCGAACCCGCCGGCCGCCCAGACCCATTCCTGTCCGGGATGCCACCTGCGCACATCCTCCTTCCAGGTCACCGCCAGCGTGCCCACCTGCTGGCCCTGAAGCCTTCGCGCGGCCTCCGCAACGGCCGGATTGGCCCGGGCGTGCCAGGTGGCGAACAGGCTCAGGCCCCTGTCCTCCGCCAGAGTGGCCAGGGCCCTGGCCTCACCCAGGGTGGCGGCGGGGGGCTTTTCCAGCAGGACGTGCTTGCCGGCCAGGAGCGCCCGGCGCGCGGTGTCGAAGCGCTGGCCGGGAGCGCTGCAGATGGCCACGCAATCGATTTCAGGCGCCTCGGCGTACATCCGGGCGTCGTCGGCGAACACCTTGTCCACGCCGGGAATGGTCTTGGCGTGCCCGCTGGTCACCGCCGCCAGTTCGAAGTCGCCCGAGCCCTGGAGAGCCGGGATGTGTTGGTCCTGGGCGATCTTGCCGTAGCCGATGATCGCCAACCTGTGCGCAGCCATTCGACGCTCGCGAAGACTCGAGGAACAGGAGCGGAAGCGCAGGCCCGCGGCTGCGGTTCCGCTCCAGCTTCCAGGGCGGCGTCACGCCGCCCGCTCGTCAGCAGCCGCTGTCGTCCCAGTGGTAGCGCGACTGGGCTGCGTTCCAGACGTATCGGCCGCAGGGAACCGCCGCCGAGGCGGCCGGCGCGGACTGCGCCGCGGCCTCCCGCGACCAGGAATCGCCGGTAGGCGCCGGCGGGTCGCCGTAACCGTAATCGCCATAGCCGTAGTCACCATACCCGGTATCGTCGTAACCGAAGCCAGCCGGATAGTAGTAATAAGGCGAGTAGACGTCGTAGGCGTAGAGCGAGGCCAAGCCGAAGCCCAGCCCGAAGCCGTAATAGGGGAAAAAGCCGCCGTAGCCAAACCGGCCGTAGCCGAACCGGCCATAACCGAAGCCGCCGCGGTAGCCGAAGCCCCCACGATAGCCGCCATGGAAACCGCCGCCGCCATGGAAGCCTCCGCCGCCGTGGAAACCACCACCGCCATGGAAGCCGCCGCCCCGCTGGGCGGACGCCGCCGCCGGGACCACCAGCGCCAGGGCGCAAACCGACGCCGCCAATGTTCTCAGTCGCATGTCCAACTCCACTTGCGCCAGGTCCGGGCGACGCCGGTCGACGTTACAAACTCAAGATAGGTCGGGCTTTCCTGAACCCAAGCTGAACTGTAAGCCTGCAGCGCGCCGCCGCCTTGCTGCGGGCTTCAGTGACGGACGTCCAATGCGCAACCCGCTGGCCCTCGCCATCCTCGCTCCCCTGGCCACGATGGTTCAGACGCAGGCCACGGCCCAGACGCCGGGGCCCCAGCCCGCGCCCATGCCGCCGCCGATCGAGGCGCCGCGCGATGTGGCCTATCCCGGCCAGATCAGCCTGCAGGTGGACGCCACCGACGTCAGCCGGCGCATCTACCAGGTGCACGAGACCCTGCCCGTGGCGGGGCCCGGACCGATGGTGCTGCTGTATCCCGAGTGGCTGCCGGGCACGCACTCGCCGAGCGGGCCGCTGGACCGGCTCGCCGGGCTGGAGATCATCGCCGATGGCCGCCGGGTGGAGTGGACGCGCGATCCGGTGAACGTCTACGCCTTCCACCTCTACGTCCCGCCGGGTGCGAGCCGCCTGGAGCTCCGCTACCAGTTCCTGACACCGACGGAGGAACGGGTGGGCCGGATCATGGCCACGCCCGAAATGCTGAACCTGGAATGGAACACCGTGGTCCTGTATCCGGCGGGCCACTTCTCCCGTGACGTGACCTACAGGCCGAGCGTCACCCTGCCGGCGGGGTGGAAGTTCGGCTCCGCGCTCGAAGGGGCGAGCCGGGTGAGGGACACCGTCACCTTCGCCCCGACGACCCTGAATACCCTGGTCGACTCCCCGCTGCTGGCGGGGCGCCATTTCAGGCAGGTGGTGATCGGCGATGCGCCCGTGCCCGTGCGCCTGGACATCGCCGCGGATAGCGAAGGCGACCTCGCCGCCAGCCCGGAGCAGATCGAGGCGCACCGCAACCTGATCCGTCAGGCCTATGCGCTTTACGGCTCGCACCACTACGACCACTACGACTTCCTGCTGTGGCTGAGCGACGAGATGGGCGGGGAGGGGTTGGAGCACCACCGCTCCAGCGAGGACGGGACCGAGCCCGGCTACTTCACCGACTGGGTCCATTCCGCCAGCGAGCGGGACCTGTTGGCGCACGAGTTCACCCACTCCTGGAACGGTAAGTTCCGCAGGCCCGCCGACCTGTGGACCCCCAACTTGAACGTGCCCATGCGCGGCTCCCTGCTCTGGGTCTATGAGGGCCAGACGCAATACTGGGGCTATGTCCTGGCCGCGCGCGCCGGGCTGTGGACCCGGCAGGAGGCGCTCGACGCCATCGCCAGCACGGCTGCGGCTTATGA
>CAXUEN010000213.1:0-4145 GCA_964249945.1 uncultured Caulobacteraceae bacterium
GCGAGGGCGCGGGCGGCGGCCCGCAGCCTTCAGGCCCGCGATGGCCGGCCGGTGGCGCTCGTCGTGGGCCTGCTGGCGCGGAAGGATGCGGCGGGCGTGTTCGAAGCGCTGCGCGGGGTGGCCGAGCGGGTCTGCATCACCGGCTTCGCCTCGAACCTAGCGGCCGATCCCGCCGTGCTGGTCGAGGTGGCGAGGGCTGTGGGCGTACCCGCGACCGCCTTTGGTGACGTTTCCGGAGCCCTCGCCGGGGCCCTGGCCGGCGAAGGTGCGCCGCCGCACGTGATCATCTGCGGCTCGCTCTACCTGGCCGGCGAGGTGCTCGCCATGTCGCCCGGAACCTGGCCGACCTAGACTCCCTCGCCCTTCGGGGGAGAGGAGTTGGGCTACAGGCCGCCGATGGCCGACAGGTAGAGGTCGATTAGCGCCTCTTCCTCCTGGCGCTTGACCTTGTCCTGCTTGATCAGGCGGATGACCTTGCGCAGGATCTTGGTGTCGAAGCCTTCGCTCTTGGCTTCGGCATAGACCTCCTTCAGGTCCGCGGAGATGGCGGCCTTGTCCTCCTCCAGCCGCTCGATGCGCTCGATGAAGCTCTTCAGCCGCCCTTGCGCCGCCGAGGTGAGCACGTCGGCTTCGGCGTTGAAGGAAGCGTCGTCAGCCATGGGGAAGACTCCAGATACGGGAAGCGTCGACCCTATCGGGGCGCACGGGCCGCTTCAAACACCGCGTGCGAGGCGCGTGGCCGCACCAGACACCCCGCTCCGCCACAGCGAAAAGCCCGCCGCGGAAGGCGACGGGCTGAAAGCCTCGACAGCGATCAGGTGCGCCGCGTACGGCCCGCAGCGCCTCAGCCCTGCTTGGCCTTGAAGCGCGGGTCGGTCTTGTTGATGACGTAGATGCGGCCCTTGCGGCGCACCAGCTTGCAGTCGCGGTGGCGGCCCTTGAGCGACTTGAGCGAGCTACGAACCTTCATGACGCCGTCATCCGCAAATGAAAACCCGCGCAGGCGACCGCGCGGGGGGAGAAACGTGTCTATGGAATCGGCGCCCGTGCGTCAAGTCCGCCCATGGTGGCGGGGCACGCGGCCGGCGGCCCGATCCCGCGGTTTTGATTGTGTGCAGGCGCTGAGCTTGCGTAATGCTCGGCTCACGATGGATCGCCGCTTCTTCCTCCTATCCGCCTCCGGCGCCATCGCCGCGCCGAACGCCGCCTACGGGCCGACCTCGGCGGCGGGCGCCTCGCCCGATCCGCTGTTCGCCGACTGGATGCAGGGCTTCATTGACCGGGCGGCCGGCGCCGGCTGGTCGCGGGAGCGGCTGACCCAGACCTTCGCGGGCCTCACCGCCGACCCCCGCGTCATCGCCGCCGACACCCGCCAGCCGGAACTCTCCAAGCCGGTCAGCGCCTACATCCAGGGCGCGGTGTCGGACACCCGCATCGAGGAGGGCCGCGCCCGCCGCAGTGACGGCGGCCGCTGGCAGGCTCCCCTCGCCGCTCAGTACGGCGTGCCGGCCGACATCCTGGTCTCCATCTGGAGCGTGGAATCGAGCTTTGGACGCATCCAGGGCTCCATGGACGTGGTGCGCTCGCTCTCCACCCTGGCGGCGGAGGGCCGGCGCAAGGGCTGGGCGGAGGACCAGCTGTTCGCGGCGCTCCGCATCCTCTACACCGACCAGGCGAGCCGGGAGCAGTTGAAGGGCTCCTGGGCCGGCGCCATGGGCCAGACCCAGTTCATGCCGTCGGACTATCTGAACTTCGCGGTGGACGGCGATGGGGACGGGCGGCGCGACATCTGGGGGTCCTCTCCCGACGCCCTCGCCTCCGCCGCCAACTTCCTGCAGAAGAAGGCCGCCTGGCGCAGGGGCGAGGCCTGGACGCGCGAGGTCGTGCTGCCGCAGGGCTTCGACTACAGCCTGGCCGAAGGGGTCAAGCAGCCCACCGCCGCCTGGACCGCGCTCGGCGTGCGCCCCGCCGACGGTCGCGCGTGGCGACCGGCGGATTCGGAGGAGGCCGCCCAGCTGCTGCTGCCGGCGGGCTGGCGGGGACCGGCGCTGCTGGCCTACCCCAACCACTTCGCCATCCGCGCCTACAACAACTCCATGTCCTACGCCCTGGCCGTAGGCTTCCTGGCCGAGCGCATCTCAGGCGCCCCGCCCCTGCAGCGGGCGTGGCCGCAGGAGCAGCCGATTTCCCGCGCCGACCGCATCGCCGCCCAGGAGGCCCTGCAGCACATGGGCTACGACGTGGGCGACGTGGACGGGGTGCTCGGCCTGAAGACCCGCCAAGCCGCCCGCCAGTGGCAGAAGACCAAGGGGCTACCGGCCGACGGCTATCTGACCTACGCCCTGATCCAGCAGCTGAAGGCCGACGGCGGCGTCTCCGCCGACGTGCCGCCGCCCCCGCCACCCGGTCCGGCCGCGGCCTGACCGCTTGAGCGTCCGGCGCCTATGCTGTAGTGCGCCCAGGCACGGATTTTCGAGGGTCGGACCATGGCGGGCGGACACACGGCGGGCGACCAGACGCCGACAGAGTACCATCGCGGCGAGATGCAGGTCGCCGACCAGCGCTCGATGTATATGCGCTTCAACGGCCTGATCCACTGGGGCTGCACCTTCATCGCCGCCCTGGTCGCCTTCCTGGTGCTGTGGCTGTGCGCCCACTGGGCGTTCCTGGGCTCGCTGATCGTGGCGCTGGTGATCGTCGGCGCAGGGGTGTGGATGAACCGCAACACCGGCCACAACGCGGGCTACTGACGCCGGCGCCGACGGGTTCGGTAAAGCGGCTTTAACCCCGCAGGCCTCTACTGCCCCTCCAGTTGGCGGGGGTGGCGTTGAGCGAAGTCCTGAACATGGAGCCGGCGGCCGCTTGGGCCGAAGCGCGCTCCCTCATCCTGCTCAATCCCGAGCTGGTCTGCGACGATTCCCACCTGCTGCAGGCGCTGGGTCTGCGCCCGCACGCCTCCAACGTGGTGGAGTTCGGCCCCGCGGCGCTGGCCCGCCTGGAGGCCGCCCGCGAGCGTGAGACCACCGCCCGCCAGGAGGTGGAGGCCATCGCCAAGGCCAACCACTCCGCGCAAGGCCAGGCCCACGACTTGGTGCTCGACCTGCTGCTCGCGTCCAACAGCGCCGACCTCGCCTACCGCCTGCACGAGGGCGCCCAGCGCCGCTTCGGCCTGGAGGTGGCGAGCGTCGGCGTGGAAGGCCATGCGTCTGCGGGCTGGCGCTCGCTGCCGGTGGGACTGGTCGGCTACGTCATCGAGCCGGGTCGCAACTGCGCCGTCGGGCCCTGCACGGGCGGTGGCGAGATCTTCGGCGAGTTGGCCGAGCGGGTAAAGAGCGTGGCCCTGATCCGGCTCTCGCTGTTCGACCCTCGGCGCGCCGGCCTGGTGGCCTTCGGCTCCGCCGACCCGGACGGCTTCGCCCCCGACATGGGCGTGGAGCTGATCGCCTTCGTCGGCCAAGTGGTCGAGCGCCTGGCCGAGCGGTGGCCGCCGCGGAATTGACGGCTCGGCGCAGGCCCCCTCAGTCGGCTGCGCCGACAGCTCCCCCAAGGAGGGAGCATCTAAGCGCCGCAATCGATCTTCCTCCCTTGGGGGAAATCCGGCCGAAGGCCGGGATGGGGGCCTCTGCGGCCGAGGCGCTCGATGCCTGGATCGCCTATCTCGCCCACGAGCGCCGCGCCTCGCCCTTGACGCTGGAGGCCTACCGCGAGGACCTGTCGGCCTTCTTCGCCTTCCTCACGATCCACTACGGCGGCGCGCCTACCCTCGCCACCCTGGCCGAGGTCTCCGCCGCCGACGTGCGCGCCTACATGGCCGCCCGTCGCAGCGGTGAGCGCCCCCTCACCCCCCGCTCCCTCAGCCGGCGGCTGTCGGCGATCCGCAGCTTCTATCGCTTCGCCGACCGCAGGCTCGGGATCGCCAACACCGGCGTGCCGCTGGTCCGCGGCCCCCGGCTGAAGCCCACCGCGCCGCGGCCCGTCACCGAGGACCAGGCCCGCGGCCTGATCACCGAAGCCGAGGACGATCCCGACCGCGAAGACTGGGAGACCGCCCGCGACGCCGCCCTCCTCACCCTGCTCTACGGCTGCGGCCTGCGCATCTCCGAAGCCCTGTCCCTCACCCGCGCCAACGCGCCGCTGCCCGAGAC
>CAXUEN010000213.1:4155-4783 GCA_964249945.1 uncultured Caulobacteraceae bacterium
CGGCAACTCGGACCACATGAACATCCGCCTCGGCAAGGCCGGGCGGAAGCGGTGGCTCGGCCGCCGGCCGCACGTCCGCGGCGTCGCGATGAACCCGGTCGACCACCCGATGGGCGGCGGCGAGGGTCGGACCTCGGGCGGCCGGAATCCGTGCTCGCCGACCGGCAAGCTCGCCAAGGGCGGCAAGACCCGGCGGGCTCCGGTGCTGCCGGCGGTGGCGCGCGCGGTGGAGGCCTACCTGGCCGTCCTGCCCTTCGCCGTCGCCCCTGCCGACGCCCTGTTCCGGGCCAAGCGCGGCGGCCCGCTCGGCCCCCGCTACGCCCAGGCGCTGATGACGCGACTGCGCGGCCGGCTCGGCCTGCCGGACAGCGCCACCCCGCATGCGCTGCGCCACAGCTTCGCCACCCACATCCTGGGCAATGGCGGGGATCTCCGCACCATCGAGGAGTTGCTCGGCCACGCGTCCCTGTCGACGACGCAGAAGTACACCGCGGTGGACGCCGCGGGTCTGCTGGCGAGCTACGCCAGGGCGCACCCGCGGGCCTAGTCCCCTTCTCCTGGAGGTGAGGGTCACGGTAGGGATCGCGTCAGCCGCCGCGCCTTCTCCAGACACGCCCCCACCCCGTCC
>CAXUEN010000214.1:0-4780 GCA_964249945.1 uncultured Caulobacteraceae bacterium
GCGACGCCCAGACCCGCTGGACCAATGCGCTGGCTGGCTACCAGGACGCCCTGCACGTCCAAGCCGGCGTGGTGCAGAACATCAGCGCCACCCAGTCCCAGATCACCGGCCTGGTCACGGCCAGCCAGGGCGCGAGCGGTGCGCTACAGGCCTCGCAGTCCGGAAACCAGCTTCTGGCGGTGATCGCCCGCGAGCTGGCGGATGTCACAGCGCTGTTGGCCGCCCAAGGCCGGGCCTCGAGCCTCGCCGGCGCAGGCGTGACCGCCAACCAGGCCCAAGCTCAGTCCCAGATCACCACCTTCCTGACTACAGGCGCGGCCTACCAGCCGCAGCCCGTCACGATGTTCCACTGATGCGCCGGCCGGCTCTCAATCCGCGCTCGCTTGGACGCGCCAGCGCCGTGCTGCTGGTCGCGGGCGCGATCCTGGCATCGGCGATCTCGATCCACTCGGCTGATCGCAGCCACGGGCGTGCTGCCGCTACGGCTGCAGGTTCCCGCACCATCAACGCCGGGCTGGAGCGCTGCCGCGATCTCGGGACGGCGGCCGAGAACGATGCGGAGTGTCTGGCCGTGTGGGCGCAGCTCCGCCGCCACTTCTTCGAGACCAAGCCCCAGGTTGGTGCTGGGGACCGGTCATGAACACGGGCGTTGTTGACACCTTCCTGAACGTCTTCACCCGGTACATCGACAGCGGGTTCGGCCTGCTGGGCGGCGAGGTGGCGTTCCTGTCCTCCACGCTGGTGGTCATCGACGTGACTTTGGCGGGCCTGTTCTGGGCCTGGGGCGCGGACAGCGACATTCTGGCCCGGCTGGTCAAGAAGGTGCTGTACGTCGGCGTCTTCGCCTTCATCATCGGCAACTTCAATCATCTGTCCCAGGTGGTTTTCCAGTCCTTCGAGGGTCTGGGCCTGAAGGCGGCGGGTTCAAGCCTGTCACCTGACGACTTCCTGCATCCGGGCAAGATCGCCCAGGCCGGAATCGATGCGGTCGCGCCGATCCTTCAGGCGGCGTCCCAGCTGACCAACTTCGTCTCCTTCTTCGAGAACTTCATCCAGATCATCGTGCTGCTGATCGGCTGGGTGATCGTGATCATCGCCTTCTTCATCCTGGCGGTGCAGCTGTTCGTCACCCTGATCGAGTTCAAGCTGACCACGCTTGCCGGGTTCATCCTCGTGCCGTTCGGCCTGTTCGGCAGGACCGCCTTTCTGGCCGAGAAGGTGCTGGGCAATGTGGTGGCGTCGGGCGTGAAGGTGCTGGTGCTGGCGGTAATCGTCGGCATCGGCTCCACCCTGTTCAGCCAGTTCGTCACCACCTACGGCGGCGCTCAGCCGACCTTGGAAGACGTGCTGGCCCTGGCCCTGGCATCGCTCTGCCTCATGGGCCTTGGCATCTTCGGTCCCGGCATCGCCACGGGTCTGGTCAGCGGTGCGCCTCAGCTCGGTGCGGGAGCGGCTGTCGGTACGGCTATGACCGCGGGCGGTCTGGCGGTCGCGGGCGGCATGGCGGCGTCAGCGGGCGTCAGCGCCATCGCCGGTCTCGGCCGCGCCGGCGCTTCGGTCGCCGGCGGCGCAATGGCGGCCACGCGCGGCGGCCCAACGTCTGGTGGCTTTCCCTCAGGCGGACCGAGCCCCAGGCCTGCACCGGCGGGTCCAAGCGGCCCATCCGGCTCTTCCGGCGGCGGCTCGGGTGCAGCGGCCCAGCCCAGCATGCGGCCGGCGAAGTCCAGCGACGGCGGTGATGGAGGCGGGAGCAGCGGCTCCGACGGCGGCGCGTCCGGCGCGCCAGCTGAGCCGGTCCCCGAGTGGGCCAAGCGCATGCGCCAGGGCCAGACCATTCAACGCGGCGTCGAGACCGCCGCCCACGCGGTCGGCTCAGGTCATGGCGGCGGCGGATCCACCAGCCTCGATCTCTCGGAGGGGTCTGAATGAGCGTCTTCAAGCGAACCGGCGTGCGCTACGGCCGCACCCCCGAACCGGAAACTCCCTACCAGCGCGCCGCCCAGGCCTGGGACGAGCGCATCGGCTCCGCGCGGGTGCAGGCTCGGAACTGGCGGATGATGGCGTTCGGGTCGCTGGCGCTGAGCTGCGGCTTGGCCGGCGGTTTGGTGTGGCAATCCGCCCGGGGCACCATCACGCCCTGGGTCGTGCAGGTCGACAAGCTCGGCCAGGCCCAGGCGGTCGCGCCCGCGAGCGCCGGCTACCGGCCAACCGATCCCGAGATCGCCTGGCACTTGGCCCGGTTCGTCGAGGATGTCCGCTCCATCCCGACCGACCCGGTCGTGCTCCGCCAGGACTGGCTGCAGGCCTACGACTACACCAGCCAGACCGGCGCCTTGGCGCTGAACGATTACGCCCGCACCGACGACCCGTTCGCCAAGCTAGGCCGCGAGCAGGTCTCGGTGGATGTGTCCAGCGTCATCCGCGCCTCGCCCGACAGCTTCCGCGTGGCCTGGAGCGAGCGCCACTACAAGGACGGTGCGCTCGCGGAGACCCAGCGCTGGAGCGCCATCGTCACCGTCACGCTGCAGGTCCCGCACGACCCGGATCGCCTGCGCCGGAATCCCCTTGGAATCTACGTCACCGCCCTGGATTGGTCGAAGGAGCTTGGCTGATGTCCCCAGTCCCAACAAGACGGCGCCTGCTCACTGCGGCTGCGGCCGCGTCTCTTCTCTCCGCCTGCGCTCATGCGGAGAAGCCGCCCCAGATCACCTATGACGACGCGGCGTTTCGGCCGGCGCAGCGCCAGGCCGACGCGGCCCAGGCAACGCCCAAGCCGGTCGAGGTGGTGGACGTTCCAACGCCCTTGCCGTTGCCTGGGCAGCTGAAGCCGCTACCCGCGGCAGCGAAAGCCGAGCCGGCCGAACCCGCCGACCCACGCCGACGTGTGGCTTCGGCTAATACGGCGGCCCGGGTTCAGCCCAGTCGCGCCGGCTATCTGAACGCCGTGCAGGTCTACCCCTACACGGAAGGCGCTCTCTATCAGGTCTACGCATCGCCCGGAGAGATCACCGACATCGCGCTTCAGCCCGGCGAGACGCTGGCGGGCTCCGGCCCGATCGCGGCGGGCGATACGGTGCGCTGGATCATCGGCGAGACCGAGAGCGGCGCAGGCGCGACCCGGCGCATCCACGTGCTCCTGAAGCCCACCCGCGCCGATCTCTCCACCAACCTGGTGATCGACACCGATCGACGAACCTATCACCTGGAGCTCCGGGCCACGCCCGCGACCTACATGGCCTCGGTCTCCTGGCGCTATCCGGAGGACGAGCTGGTCGCGGTGAAGGTGGCCAATGCGGCGGCGCAAGCCAGCGCGCCCGTGGACCAGGGCCTCGACCTGGCGGAACTTCAGTTCCGCTACGCTATCAGCGGCGACAGCCCGCCCTGGCGGCCGCTGCGGGCGTTCGACGATGGACGCAAGGTCTACATCGAGATGCCGGCCGGCATCACTGAGGGCGAGCTGCCGCCGCTGCTCGTGGTGGGCCCCAACGGCGGGACCGAGCTCGTCAACTACCGGGTCCGCCAGAACTACTATGTCGTCGACCGCCTGTTCGCCGCCGCCGAGCTCCGGATGGGTTCGGACAAGAAGCAGGCCATCGTGCGCATCGCTCGCACCGACGGCGCTCCCGCTAGGAGGGCCGCGCGATGAGCGAGGCCCAGGTCGCTTCTGCTCCAGCAGCCCCGCAGGCGGAACCACCCCAACTTCAGCCGACCGAGGCGGTCCGGCTTCGGGCGCCATCGCCGCGGATTGTGCGGCTCTCACCCAAGGTGCTGATCGGGCTCAGCGCCACGTTTGCCGCCGCACTGTTTGGTCTGGTGCTGTTCGCCCTGCATATGCACGGGCCGCATGCGCCAGCCACGAACCTTGTGGACGCCGCGCGACCCAACCCGGCCGAGGCGGTCAAGAACGCAGCCCCGGATTATGCGGCCGTGCATCAAAGCGCGGCTGCCACGGGAAATGGCACGCCTGGAGCGGGTGAGGCGGCCACCGCTGTTGGCGGTTCGCCTGCGGGCGTGCCGAAGCTCGGGCCGGCGCTGCCGGGCGATCTTGGCCGCCCCATCCTGAACGCCCAGGCGCAGGGCTCGGTCCCGATCGGCGGCGAGTCGACCCCAGCCACATCGACCGCCGAGCCGCCCGCAGTGGATCCGGTGCGACAGAAGCTGGCTCAGGAGCGCGTCGCCGCCCTGACCAGCCCGCTGTTCGCGGGCGGCGAAGCGGCGCCTCCGGGTGCGCAACCGATCTCGCTCACAGCGGAGCCGGCGGTGCAGACCGTAGCGGCGGCCGGCGCGGCCGGCGCGTCCGCCCCAGGCTCTGGCTCGACGTCGTCCACCAGCCAGGAGCACAAGCTCGCCTTCCTGAACGGGCCGACCGATACCAAGGTGTCGATTGACGCCAAGGTGGAAAGCGCCGAGCGGCTGCAGGCGCCGTCCTCGCCCTATGTGGTCCAGGCCGGCACGGTGATCCCCGCCGCGCTCCTGACCGGCATCCGCTCCGACCTGCCGGGCCAGATCACCGCCCAGGTGAGCGAAGACGTGTACGACAGCCCTACTGGGCGGTACCGGCTCATCCCTCAAGGATCCCGGCTGGTCGGCCAGTACGACAGCGGGATCGCGTTCGGGCAGTCACGGGTGCTGCTGGTCTGGACGCGGCTGATCCTGCCGGACGGCCGCTCCATGGTGCTGGAGCGCCTGCCGGGAGCCGACCCGGCCGGGAACGCCGGACTGCAAGACGGCGTCGACAACCATTGGGGTCAGCTGTTCAAGGCCGCGGCCCTGTCCTCGA
>CAXUEN010000215.1:0-4773 GCA_964249945.1 uncultured Caulobacteraceae bacterium
GCGCAGTTGCAGGGGGGCGGCGTGGGCACGGTGCAGTTGCAGCTGCTCCCGCCCTTGGAGCCGGAGCCGCCGGCGTGGGCGACCACGGCGGGCGCGCAGCCGGCGAACATGGCGGCGGTGGCGAGGCCCGCGCGCAGAAGCGCCTTCATGTCCACTCCCCTTCCCTTTCGGGTCGAGGTCCAGAGATGGGCTCAAAACCCCTTAGACACGGTTAAGGCGCGCTCACCGGCTGGTCTCGGCGGCGGCGGCGATGCAAATAGGGCGGTGCGATGCGGACGTGGCGGAACTGGTAGACGCGACGGACTTAAAATCCGTTTCCCCTGGAGTGCGGGTTCGACCCCCGCCGTCCGCACCAGGCGGCGATTCGCTGCGCCTCAGGCCAGCCCGATCTCGCGCAGCCTCTGGCGGAGGTAGGCGTCGGCGGTGATCGGCTCCGGATAGCGGTTCGGCCGGGCCGCGCTGATGCAGCCCGGCAGGGTGCGGATCACGAAGTCCGGCCGGAAGTGCAGGAAGAAGGGCGTGGAGTAGCGCGCCACCCCGCGCCGCTCGGCGGCCGGGTTCACCACCCGGTGGGTGGTGGAGGGCAGCACGTCGTTGGTCAGGCGCTGCAGCATGTCGCCGATGTTGCAGACCAGGGCGTCAGGCGGCGGCTGGACGGTTAGCCAGCGGCCGTCGCGGTCCAGCAGCTCCAGCCCCGCCTCCTCGGCGCCCAGCAGCAGGGTGATGGCGTTGATGTCCTCGTGCGCCCCGGCCCGCACCCCCGGCGCATCGGGCGGCACGGGCGGGTAGTGCAGCAGGCGCAGGATGCTGTTGCCGTTCTGCGTCGGGTCCTCGAAGGCGTCGAGGGCAAGCCCCAGGTGACGGGCGATGGCGCGCAGCACGCGGCCGCCCAGCCGGTCCAGGTCTGCGTAGAGGACCGACAGGGCGGGGCGGAACCCGGGGAGCTCGGAAGGCCACAGGTTGTCCGGCATCACCGCCCGGTAAGGATGGCCGGGCGCAAGCTCGCGGCCCACGTGCCAGAACTCCTTCAGGTCGGAGGTGGCCGCGTCCTTGGCCGCCTCGCGCCCGAAAGCAGTGTAGCCGCGCTGCCCCGCGCCGCCCGGAACGGCGTAGGCGAGCTTTCGCGCCGTGGACAGGGCGAAGAGGGCCCTGGTCCACCGGAGCGCCGCGTCGAGCATGGGCCGGGCCAAGCCGTGGTCTGCGATCACCGCGAAGCCGTAGCGCTCGAAGGCCTCGCCGACGTCTCGGGCGAAGCCGTCGAAGTCGCTGTCGTAGGCCTTCAGCGACACGGGCGAGATCGGCATGGCGGGGGTCCTAGTGGGCGCTGCTCGCCGCCACCGGAGCTCCGGGCTTGGCCGTTAGCCAGATGCTGCAGGCGGCGACCGCCATCAAGACCGAATGGGTCACGAACAGCTTGTCGCTGGCCAGCATCACCGCCTGACCCTGCACCGTCATCTCGAACTGGCGCACAGCCTGGCCATGGCTTAGGCCGGCATGCGCGAGGGCCTGACTGCGTGCCCGGCGTCCAACTGGTTGAGCAGCTACAACCGCCCCCGTCGCGCGCCATTGGCCCAGGCGGTGGTGGAGATGGAGGTGGCGAAGGCGCCGGCCAACGCCGCATGAACGTGATCGAGCCCCCGAGCGAGGCGGTGGTCTGCGAGACGTTGGAGGCCGCGGTCAAGGTGATCATGGCGGCGTACGGAGTAGCAGCCTGATCTCCTCCTTTGCGAAAGCGGGGGAGGTGGCGCGGCGCGGATACGCGCCTTGACGGGGAGGGGTGTCGCCGCGTCAAGCTCCAGGCGTGCCGGCAGCGACGGCCCTCCACCATGCTGCGCATGATTCTCCTCCCCCGCTTCGCGGGGGGAGGAAAAGCCTCAGGCCTGCATGGTCCACCCCTCCACGCCCATGGCCGCTTGGCGCAGCGCTTCGGAGCGGGTTGGATGCGGGTGACTGGTCCTCGCCACGTCTTCCGACGCAGCCCCGAACTCCATGGCCACGCAGTATTCGCCAATCATCTCGCTGACGGCCGGGCCGATCATGTGGGCGCCCAGGATCCGGTCGGTCTTGGCGTCGGCCAGCACCTTTACGAAGCCGTCGCCCTCGTGGTTGACCTTGGCGCGGCTGTTGGCGGTGAAGGGGAACTTGCCGGACTTGTAGGCGACGCCCTGCGCCTTCAGCTCCTCCTCGGTCCGGCCGACCCAGGCCACCTCGGGGAAGGTGTAGATGACGCCGGGGATCACGTCGTAGTTCACGTGGCCGGCCTTGCCCGCGATCAGCTCAATGCAGGCCACCGCCTCGTCCTCGGCCTTGTGCGCCAGCATCGGCCCGTGGGTGACATCGCCGACGGCCCAGACGCCGGGCGCCGAAGTCTTGTAGTGGTCGGTGTCCAGGAAGCCCCGGGGGTCGGTCCTGATCCCCACGCTCTCCAGCCCGAGGTTCTGGGTGTACGGCCGCCGGCCCACCGCCACCAGCACAACGTCGGCCTCGATCGTCTGCGCCTCGCCGCCGGCCTTGGGCTCGATGGTCAGGCTGACGCCTGTGTCGGACTTCGTCGCGCCCGTCACCTTCACGCCAAGCCTGAACTTGAAGCCCAGCTTGGTCAGCGACTTCTGGAAGGCGGTGGCGATCTCGCCGTCGGCGCCGGGGATGATGCGGTCCAGGAACTCCACAACCTCGACCTCGGCGCCCAGCCTGCGCCACACGGAGCCCAGCTCCAGCCCGATAATGCCCGCGCCGATGACCACCAGCTTCTTGGGCACTTCAGGAATGGCCAAGGCGCCTGTGGAGTCCACGATGCGCTGCTGATCGACCTCCACGCCTGGCACGCGGGAGGGCTCGGAGCCCGTGGCGATGACGATGTTTTTGGCCTCCAGCGTCTGCTCCGAGCCGTCCTCGCCGCGCACGACCACCTTGCCGGGACCCTTCAGGCGGCCTTCGCCCTTGATCCAGTCGCACTTGTTCTTCTTGAACAGGAACTCGATGCCCTTGGTCAGTTGGCCCACGCTGTCGGCCTTCTGCTTGTGCATCTGATCGAGATCGAGTTCGGGGTTCACCTTGATGCCGAGGCTGGCGAACCCGGTCCTGGCCTCGTGGAACATCTCGGAGGCATGCAGCAGCGCCTTAGACGGGATGCAGCCCACGTTCAGGCAGGTGCCGCCCAGCGTCTTGCGGCTCTCCACGCAGGCGACCTTCAGCCCCAGCTGACCGGCGCGGATGGCGGCGTTGTAGCCGCCAGGACCGCCCCCGATGATGACGACGTCGTACTGGGTCATTTGTCTTCCTTGGGGCGGCGGGAGAGCGCGAGGCGCCACGCCGTGTGATCGAACTTCCTTGCGCCTGCGGGATCGGACCAGTCGACCAGGATCAGGCCAGGAATGCGTATAAAGCCTTTGATGTTACTGGTGACGATGGGCCAACCGCGGTTCATCGCCTGGCCTGCGATCAAGCTGTCCACAGCGCCCACCGGGGAGCCCGTCGCTCTTTGATCGGCCCGAATGCGGGCGGCTGCGATGGCGTCTTCAGCCGTCCAGGGCTCCACGCGGGCGCGCTCTACGAACCGATCCACCAGAGCCAGCTCCATCTCGGGCCTCGGGCTGATCATGGCGCCGAAGACGAGTTCGTGAAGGACAAAGCTAGACACGACAATCCCGCCTTCAACCTCCACCGCTTCCTGGACGCGCCTGCGATAGTGCGGCTTGTCCTCCCGCAAAGCATCGATCACGACGCAGGTGTCGAGAAACGCGATCACCGTTCGAAGTCCACCGGGTCCGGCCAGACCAACTCGCCCCGGGGCGGACATTCTAGTGGCTCGTCGCCACGGATCGCATCGATGGCGGCCCAGAAATCCTCCCACGTCTCCCTCGCCTTTAGGGGCTCCAGGATCACCGCGTCACCTTCCCTACGGACCGACACTTCCGACCCCTCGAAGCGAAACGCCTTTGGCAGGCGGACGGCTTGGCTGCCGCCGTGAGCGAAGAGCTTGGCGCGCGCGGCCATGACCACCTCCGTAGCTACGATGTGTAGATATGTAGGCGGAGGCGACGCGTCAACTCACCCGATAGCGTCGCTCACACGTCCAGCAGCATGCGTTGCGGGTCCTCGATGGCGTTCTTCACCGCCACTAAGAAAGTCACCGCGCCCTTGCCGTCGACGATGCGGTGGTCGTAGCTGAGCGCCAGGTACATCATCGGGCGGATCAGCACCTGGCCGTTCACCGCCATCGGGCGCTGGACGATGTTGTGCATGCCGAGCACGCCGGACTGGGGCGCGTTCAAGATCGGCGTGCTCATCAGCGAGCCGTAGACGCCGCCGTTGGTGATGGTGAAGGTGCCGCCCTGCAGGTCCTCAAGCGCCAGCTTGCCGTCGCGGGCCTTCTTGCCCAGCGCGGCAATGGCCTTCTCGATCCCCGCGAGCGATAGCTCGTCGGCGTCGCGGACCACCGGGACCACCAGGCCCTTGTCGGTGCCCACCGCCACGCCGATGTCGTAGTGGTTCTTGTAGATGACGTCCTGGCCGTCGATCTCGGCGTTGACGTCGGGAACTTCCTTCAACGCTGAGATGCAGGCGCGGGTGAAGAAGCTCATGAAGCCGAGCTTCACGCCGTGCTTCTTCTCGAAGCTGTCCTTGTACTGGTTGCGCAGCGCCATGACGTTGGTCATGTCAACCTCGTTGAAGGTCGTGAGCATGGCCGCGGCGTTCTGGGCGTCCTTCAGCCGGCGGGCGATGGTCTGGCGCAGGCGTGTCATGCGCACCCGCTCCTCGCGCTCAGCCACA
>CAXUEN010000216.1:0-4760 GCA_964249945.1 uncultured Caulobacteraceae bacterium
CTAGATGCTCTATCTGATCTACCAGTCGTTGGACGCCCACCCCCACTACTTCCCGGTGGCGAACCTCCTGCGCTATCTGACCTTCCGCACGGGGCTGGCCTTCATCACCGGCTACATCGTGGCGGTAGCCATGGGCTCGCGCTTCATCCGCTGGATGCGCACCAAGCAGGGCAAGGGCCAGCCCATCCGCACCGACGGCGTCGAGCGCCACATGCTGGAGAAGAAGGGCACGCCCACCATGGGCGGGTTCATGATCCTGGCGGGCGTGCTGGTGGGCGCCCTGCTCTGGGCCGACCTGAAGAACATCTACGTCTGGGTCGTGCTGATGGTCACCGCCGCCTATGGCGGCCTGGGTTTCATGGACGACTACGAGAAGGTCACCAAGCAGACCGTGGCCGGCGTCTCCTCGCGCATGAAGCTGCTCGTCCAGTTCCTGGTGGCCGGGATCGCGGTGCTGCTCATCGTGCAGTTCGGCCAGAAGATGCCGGAGGCGGCGGTGCGCACCTCCGTCACCTTCCCGATCTTCAAGGACCTGCTCTTGAACCTCGGCGTCTTCTACGTGGTGTTCGGCATGGTGTTCATCGGCGGGTTCTCCAACGCGGTGAACCTCACCGACGGGCTGGACGGGCTGGCCATCGTGCCGGTGATGATCACCGCCGCCGCCTTCGGCTTCATCGCCTATCTGGTCGGCAACCTGAAGTTCGCCGACTACCTGCAGGTCCACCCCATCCCGGGCGCGGGCGAGATGGCCATCATCTGCGGGGCGCTGATGGGCGCCGGCATGGGCTTCCTCTGGTACAACGCGCCGCCGGCCAAGATCTTCATGGGCGACACCGGATCGCTGGCGCTCGGCGGCGCGCTCGGCACGATCGCAGTGGTGGCCAAGCACGAGATCGTCATGGTGATCGTGGGCGGCCTGTTCGTGGCCGAGACGCTCAGCGTCATGATCCAGGTCGGCTACTTCAAGCGGACCGGCAAGCGCGTCTTCCTGATGGCCCCGGTCCACCACCACTTCGAGAAGCTGGGCTGGGCGGAGTCGACCGTGGTGATCCGCTTCTGGATCGTCTCCATCCTGCTGGCGCTGGCCGGCCTCGCCACCTTGAAGCTGAGGTGAGCGGGATGGCCATCATGTCTCCGCTCATCCCGGCGAATGCCGGGAGCCAGATTACAGGACCACACGGGATCGTGGTTGGCGCACCCGCGGCCGCCTCTGCTGGCGTCACGCCATGCGATCTGAGTCCCGGCATTCGCCTGGATGAGCGGATTACAAAGGCAGGGGTCCGATGATTCCTGTCTCGGGCTTCACCAGCAAGACGGTCGCGGTCTTCGGCCTGGCGCGGACCGGTCTGACGGCCGCGCGCGCCCTGGTCGCCGGCGGCGCCAAGGTCGCGGTGTGGGACGAGAACTCGGACGCTTGCGCCAAGGCCGCCGCCGAGGGGTTGCCGCTGGTCGACCTCAGCCAAGCGGACTTCTCCCGCTTCGCCGCCTTGATGGTATCGCCGGGCGTACCGCTGACCCACCCCGAACCCCACTGGGTGGTGAAGCGAGCCCAAGCCGCCAGCGTGGAAATCCTCGGCGACATCGAGCTGTTCGCCCGCACGGTGAACGCGGCCGAGTCCTGGCGTCGGCCGAAGATCGCCGCCATCACCGGCACCAACGGCAAGTCCACCACCACCGCGCTGCTGGGCCACCTGCTGAATGCGGCGGGCAAGGACGCCCTGATCGGCGGCAACATCGGCGCGGGCGTGCTGGGACTGGAGGGCATGCACGGCGGCGCGGTCTACGTGCTGGAACTGTCGAGCTACCAGCTCGACCTCACCTCCAGCCTCAAGGCCGACGCGGCGGTGCTGCTGAACGTGTCGCCCGACCACCTAGACCGGCACGGCGGCATGGACGGCTACCTGGCCGCCAAGCGCCGGGTGTTCCTGAACCAAGACAAGGGCGACACCGCCATCGTCGGCGTGGACGACGCCATCGGCCAGAACCTCTGCACTGAGCTGCTGGCGCTCAACCGCCGCACCATCCGCCCCATCTCCGCTGGCCGCGCCATGGGCCGAGGCTACTACGCCCTGCAGGGCCTGCTCTACGACGCCACCGGCGAGCGGACGGTGGAGGTGTGCGACCTCAGCCGCGCGCCGGGGCTGCCCGGCCGGCACAACTGGCAGAACGCGGCCGCCGCCTACGCCGCGGCCCTGGCGCTCGGCGTCTCGCCGGGCGACGCCGCCGACGCGCTGATGAGCTTTCCGGGCCTGGCGCACCGGATGGAGGACGTGGGCGCCGTCGGCCGGGTGCGCTTCGTCAACGACAGCAAGGCCACCCACGCCGACGCCGCCCGCCAGGCCATGTGCGCCATCCCGAAGTTCTACTGGATCGCCGGCGGCCGGGAGAAGGCGGGTGGCAGCGCGCCGCTGGCCGACCTCTACGACCGGGTGGAGAAGGCCTACCTGATCGGCGAAGCCGCCGACGACTTCGCCCGCAGCCTCGGTGACGCCGCACCCGCGGAGATCTGCGGCACGCTCGATCGCGCAGTGGAGCATGCTTGGCGCGATGCGGCGGCGAGCGGACGGGAGGCGGTGGTGCTGCTGTCGCCAGCCTGCGCCTCCTTCGACCAGTTCCCCGACTTCGAGGTCCGCGGCGACGCTTTCCGCAGCCTGGTCCAGGCTCTGCGCGACCCGCCGGCGCGGCAGGCGGCCGGCTAAGCCGCAGCCTGACGTCTTCCCGCCTAGCGCGCAGGCGCGAAGGCGGGCATGTAGCGGGCATGAAACGCCTGATCCTGATGCGCCACGGCAAGACGGAGGCGCGCGCGGCCAACGGTGAGGACATGGACCGCGCGCTCACCCCGGAGGGCCGGGCCGCCGCCGCCTCGGTCGCCCACGCCCTGGCGGCAGCGGGTCTGATCCCCGACGTGGCGCTGGTCTCCCCCGCCGTGCGCACGCGACAGACCTTCGAGGCCCTCGCCGCCGTCATCCCGGACGTGAAGCTGCAGACCGAGCCGGACCTCTACGATGCGGCGGCGGAGGTGCTGCGCGAGGCCGCCGGGCAGGCGGACGCCGAGACCGTCCTGCTGGTGGCGCACAATCCCGGCGTCGGCGTCCTAGCGACGGCCCTGATCCAGGCCTGCGTCGCCGCCGGGGTGGAAGAGCGCGCGGCGCTGGAGCAGGGCTTCCCCGCCGCGACCGCGGCGGCCTTCGAGTTTCTGCACGGCCGCACCGCCTGCCTCGGCGTGTTCTCCCCGGCTGCGGCGTGAGCCACGTCTACAAGGTCCTGCCGCGCGCCGAGTGGATCGCCGCCCAGGACGCCGGGTCCTTCGCCGGCTCGCCCATCGACCTGCGCGACGGCTACATCCACCTCTCCACCGCCCGGCAGGCGCCCGAGACCGCCCGGCTGCACTTCGCCGGCCAGGATGGGCTGGTCCTGCTCAAGCTGGCCGCCGAGCCGCTCGACGGCCGGCTGAAATGGGAGCCGTCACGCGGCGGCCAGCTGTTCCCCCACCTCTACGGCCTCCTCGACCCGCGGGAGGTCGACTCGGTCCAGCCGCTGGAACTGAACGCGGAGGGCTGGCCCGATCCCGGTCCGCTCGAGGCGTGAGCATGCTGCACGACCTCGCCGCCCGTACCCTGCGCCTGCTGGAGCCCGAGACGGCCCACCGCCTGTCGCTGCGGGCGCTCAGGGCCGGCCTCGGCCCGCGCGACGGCGGGCTCGGAGATCCCGCGCTGTCGGTGCGGCTGTGCGGCATGGACCTGCCCAACTGCATCGGGCTGGCGGCGGGCTACGACAAGGACGCGGAGGTGTTCAATCCCATGCTGGCCGCGGGCTTCGGCTTCGTGGAGTGCGGCACGGTCACGCCCCTGTCCCAGCCCGGCAACCCGGAGCCCCGCCTGTTCCGCCTGCCCCGGGATAGGGCGGTGATCAACCGCATGGGCTTCAACAACGGCGGGCTGGAGGGCTTCGCCCAGCGGCTGGACGCGCCGCGAGAGGGGATCGTGGGCGCCAACCTCGGCGCCAACAAGGACTCCTCCGACCGGATCGCCGACTACGTCACCGGGCTGCGGCGGCTGTGGGGGCGCTGCGACTACTTCGTCATCAACGTCTCCTCCCCCAACACGCCGGGGCTGCGCAACCTGCAGGCCCGCGCCGCCTTGGAGGAGGTGGCGGGGCGGCTGAGGGAGGCGCGCGAGGCGCTGAACCGCGAGGGCGACTACCCGCTCATGCTGAAGGTCGCCCCGGACCTGAAGGACCAGGAGGTCGCCGACATCGTCAGCGTGGCGGCCGTGTACGGGCTGAACGGGATCATCGTGTCCAACACTACCGTCGAGCGGCCGGACGACCTGCGCTCGGCCAAACGCGCCGAGACGGGCGGCCTGTCGGGCGCGCCGCTGCTGAGCCTCAGCACCCACACGCTCCGCCGCTTCCACGACGCCAACTCCAACGCCCAGCTCGCCCTGATCGGGGCGGGCGGGATCGCCAGCGCGGAGGACATCTACGCCAAGGTGCGGGCCGGCGCCTGCGCGGTACAGCTCTATACCGCCCTGGTCTACAGCGGCCCGGGCCTGGTGCGTCGGCTCAAACGCGACCTGGCGCGGCGGCTGCGAGCGGACGGGTTCGCGTCCATCTTCGAGGCGAAGGGGGCGGCGTAAGGTCTCGCCGCCGCCTGGGCCTTCCCCGCTTCCAGGGCGGGCGAGACTTCGGTCGCCTGTACCGAGCTGCCCTGACGCTCAGCGACGCTCCCACTGGCCGCTGGCGTTGCGGAAGTACTCGCC
>CAXUEN010000217.1:0-4067 GCA_964249945.1 uncultured Caulobacteraceae bacterium
GCCCGCACGCGGGCCTGACGCGGCGTGGCGACGCCGCCTACGGGCTGAGCCGCCTCGGGCAGGGGCGTGGAGGGGAGGGCGGCCAGACCCTCGATGCGCGCGATCTCCTCCACCAGGTCGGCCGGACCCTCCACGTCGCGCCGCCAGGTGGGTGGTTGGACGCGGAAGGTCGGACCCCGCTCCACCTCGAAGCCGAGCCGTTCCAGGATTTCGGCGATGCGGGCGGAGGGGACCTTCAGGCCCGTCAGGGCCTCCACCCGCTCCGGATCGAAGTCCATGGGCGAGGGCAGGGCGGGAAGCTCGCCTTCGAGCACCGGGATCGAAGGCTCGCCGCCGCATAGCTCCAGGATCATGCGCGTGGCGAGTTCCAGGCCCGGGACGACAAAGCCCGGATCGACCCCACGCGCGAACCGGTACTGGGCGTCGGAGAAGAGCGAGAGATCGCGGCCGGTCTGGGCGGTGCGGATGGGATCGAACCAGGCGGCCTCGAGGAACACCTCGGTGGTGGCGTCCGACACGCCGGTGGCGGCCCCGCCCATGACGCCGCCGAGGTCGATCACCCCGCTCCCGTCGCTGATGACCGTCATCTCGGGCGTGAGCGGATAGGTCCGTCCGTCCAGGGCCGCCATCTGTTCCGCGGGCCTGGCGAGGCGTACGGTCAGCGTGTCGCCGACGAGCTTGCCGGCGTCGTAGACGTGCAGAGGCCTGTCCCGGTCGTAGGACAGGAAGTTGGTCACGTCGACCAGGGCGCTGATCGGTCGCAACCCGATGGCGCGCAGCCGCGCCTGCAGCCATTCCGGCGACGGGCCGTTCCTCACGCCCTGGATCAGGCGACCGGCGAACAGAGGACAGGCGTCGCGATCCTCAAGCACCACCTTGACTGGACAGGGGAACCGGCCGGCCACGGGCTCGATCGGCGAGACCTTCAGCACGCCCAGCCCCACGGCCGAGAGATCGCGGGCGATCCCTTCCACGCCCAGCCAGTCGGGGCGATTGGGCGTGACCTCGAAGTCGATTACGGGGTCTGCGCCGAAGACCTCCCCCGCCGGCGTCCCCACCTGCAGCGCACCGTCGAGTTCCAGGATGCCGTCGCTCTGCTCGGCGATCTCCAGTTCCCTGGCCGAGCAGAGCATGCCCTGGGAGACCACCCCGCGCACCGGCTTCGCCTCCAGCGTGATCCCGCTGCCAGGCACGTAGGCGCCGAGCGGCGCATAGATGGTGGTCAGGCCGGCGCGGGCGTTGGGCGCGCCGCAGACGATTTCCTTGCGGCCGTCCACGGTGTCCACCTGGCAGACGCGCAGCCGGTCGGCGTTGGGATGCCGGACCGCTTCCACCACCTTGGCGACCGAGAAAGGCTGCAGCCTGGCCGAAGGGTCGAGCACGTGCTCCACCTCCAGCCCGGCGGCAGTCATGGCCTCCACGATCGTGGACAGCGAAGCCTCCGTAGCGAGGTGCGACTTCAGCCAGGACAGCGTGAACTTCATCGGGAAGCGGGTCTCGGAGAGCCGCCGGTCTCAGGCGGAACGGGCGCCTTCTACCCTCATCCCCACGGCCCGGCGAGCCCCGGGCTCGGCGTTCCACCTGGGACGGCGCCCAGGGGAGCTGGAGGCGCGACGCCGCGCAGATGCTTGTAGAGGTAGGCGTATAGCCCGCAGAAGAGCGGGATCTCGACGAAGGCGTTCACCGCCGCCGACAGGATCGCAAATCCAGCCTGGAGGGCCGGATAGTGCTGGGAGGCCGCGAGGACGCCGGCCAGGACGATAGCCGGCAGCAGCAGCACGCTGAAGGCGGCGAAGATGGGCCACCAGGCGCCCTCAGTGAGCTTCCAGGTGCTGAACACCTGGATGCGGCCGGTGGCGATGGTGGCGGCCGGGTACAGGCAGATGCGCACCGCCATCCACAGCAGGCCCGCGGCGAAGGCCAAGATCAGCAGTGACAGCATGGCCTGGACGTCGGGCGGCAGGGTCGTCTTGGCGGTGGGGACCGCCGTCTGGCCATGCACCGCGACGACCATGGCGATGGTGAAGATGAAGGCGAGCAGCAATAGGAAGAGAACGGCCAGGACCGCGAACAGCATCAGCAGCGCGATGGCTCCCAGCAACCGCAGCTCCGGCCGGCCGAACTGGAAGCCTTGCGGCCCGACGCCGAAGTCCGGATCGGCCGGGTGCTCGTCGGCGAAGGCCAGGCGCAGCAGGGCCGCATTGGCCATGAGGCTGCCCAGCAGGGTTGCGACGAGCGTCAGAAGGCCGGCCGCCCAGCCGCCCGCCATGTCGCTGGCGATGTTGAGCAGCATGACCAGGCCGAGCACGCCGGCCACGCGTGGGACGCTGGCGCGCGCGAAGACGATCGCTGCGCGCACACTCTCCTGAACCGGCGCCCTGGCCGCCATCCTCACCCCCACGGGTCCACCTCGGCCGCAAAGGCCTTGAGTCGCTGGACCGCCGCCGTGTCCTGGCTGTTCCCGCGTATGCACTGCAAGCGATTTCCGTCGGTCCGCCAAGGCTGTATCGTGCACTCATGGCGAATGTTCCACCCATCGCGCCCGTACACGTGATCGGCGCCGGCCTCGCCGGCTCGGAGGCCGCTTGGCAGCTGGCCGAAGCCGGCCGCCAAGTCGTGCTGCATGAGATGCGCCCGGCGCGCATGACCGCCGCCCACCGGACGGGCGGATGCGCCGAACTGGTCTGCTCCAACTCGTTCCGTTCGGACGACTGGGCCTACAACGCCGTAGGGCTGCTGCATGCGGAGATGCGCGCCTGCGGTTCGCTGATCCTGGCGGCTGCCGACCGCCACCAGGTGCCCGCCGGGGGGGGCCCTCGCCGTGGACCGCGACGGCTTCTCCGCCGAGGTCACCGCACGCCTGCGCGCCCATCCATGGGTGCGCTTCGTAGAAGGCGAGGTGACGGGCCTTCCGCCATCGGACTGGGACAATGTGGTGGTGGCCACCGGCCCTCTCACCTCCGAGGCGCTTGGCCAGGCGATCCTGGAGCTAACGGGAGAGGGTGCGCTGGCCTTCTTCGACGCCATCGCGCCCATTGTCTACGCCGACAGCATCGACATGGGCGTGGCGTGGCGGCAGTCCCGCTATGACAAGGAGGGGCCTGGCGGTGATAGGGCGGCCTACATCAACTGCCCGATGGACCGCGCTCAGTACCGGGGCTTCGTCCAGGCGCTTCTGGACGGCCCCAAGGCCGCATTCCATGACTGGGAGCAGGACACGCCGTACTTCGACGGCTGCCTGCCCATCGAGGTGATGGCCGAGCGCGGGGCCGAGACCCTGCGCTTCGGCCCGATGAAGCCCGTAGGCCTGACCAACCCGCATCGCGCCGACAAGCCTCATGCCGTGGTTCAGCTGCGGCAGGACAACGCCTTAGGCACGCTGTACAATCTGGTTGGCTTCCAGACCAAGCTGAAGCACGCCGCCCAGGCCGAGGTGTTCAGGTTGATCCCCGGGCTGGAGCAGGCCCGCTTCGCGCGCCTGGGCGGCCTGCACCGAAACACCTTCCTGAACTCGCCCAGGCTGCTCGATGCATCGCTCCGCCTGCGGCAGGCGCCGCGGATGCGCTTCGCCGGGCAGATCACCGGCGTGGAAGGCTATGTCGAGAGCGCCGCCATGGGCCTGCTGGCGGGCCGTTTCGCCGCCGCCGATCGCGGCGGAGCGCCGCTCGTCCCGCCGCCCCGGGAAACGGCGCTCGGCGCCCTGCTGGGGCACGTGACCGGTGGCCACCTGCTGGACGCCGCCGCCAAGGCGCGCTCCTTCCAGCCGATGAACATCAATTACGGCCTGCTGCCGGAGCCGGCCGAGACGCGCCGCCGGGACGACGAGGGGCGGCGCATCGCTTCGGCCGAGAGGGGACGGGCAAGGAAGCGCGCGATGAGCGAGCGGGCGCTGCGGGCTCTGGAGGGCTGGAGAGGCGCGGCCTAACGCCCAGGCGAGGCGCCCGGCGCATCCAAGCCGTGGCGAGACGCGTTATCACGTCGGACGGAGGGAGGTGGGTTCATGACGATGTCCGCCGCGGCGACGGGACTGCTGGGCTTGGGACTGTGTGTCCTTTGCGCATCCTCAG
>CAXUEN010000217.1:4077-4748 GCA_964249945.1 uncultured Caulobacteraceae bacterium
GCGATCGCCCAGGCCATACCGGCGCCGGCCCTCGACGCGCCCAGCGCGCCGCTCGCCGGACCGCCACCGAACCAGCCGCCGCGACAGCTGCAGCCGGAGATCGACCCCGCCACCGATCCGGCCATGTCCAACGCGCGCAGTCCGGCGGTGGCGCCGGGGCTCAGCAAGGTCCAGCGCGCCTGCGCCGGCCGGCACCGAGGTTATGATCCCGCCAGCCAGAGCTACGTGGACCATAAGGGACGGCGCAGGCCGTGCGGCTGAGGCCCGTCTCCGCCCCGCCGGCCGTCGCCGGGCCTGAGACCCGCCCCTGAGCCCGTCGCTGAGGATGACCGCTCGCTCCCTCAGGCTCGCCGCGCCGCTGGTCCTGGCGATGCTGGGGCTGGCCGGTATCGGCCTGATCATGCTCGGCAGCACGAACGCGGCCTCCACCGTCCCTGCGCCGCAGGGACCGTCCTGGGCCGTCGCCCTGGGCATGACCGACCTTGAGGAGGAGACGCGCGGCAGGCTCGACGACGCCGTTTCCCGCGCGCACCTCGACCCAGCGCGGGCGGCGGCGCTGAAGGCCCAGGTGGCGGCCCTGCGCGCCGAGGAACAGGGCTATCGGGCGGCCGGAAACTTCACGCCTGAGGAGTTCAACCGGATCAACGCGGCTCTCCTCAAGATCGCCTCGC
>CAXUEN010000218.1:0-1965 GCA_964249945.1 uncultured Caulobacteraceae bacterium
GCGGGCATGGCCTACGAGGCCATGAACAACGCCGCCGAGACCACCAAGCAGCTCATCGTCATCCTGAACGACAACGACATGTCCATCGCGCCGCCGGTCGGTGGGATGAGCGCCTATCTGGCGGGGCTGGCCTCGGGCGGCGCCTACCGCACCATCCGCCGCTTCGGCAAGGGCGTGGCCGAGCACCTGCCGCGCCCCTTCAAGGAAGCCGCCCGCAAGGCCGAGGAGTACGGCCGCGGCATGGTTACGGGCGGCACCTTCTTTGAGGAGCTGGGCTTCTACTATGTCGGCCCCATCGACGGGCACAACATGGACCAGCTGGTCCCGATCCTGAAGAACGTGAAGGGCATCACCGACCAGCCGGTGCTGGTGCACGTGGTCACCCAGAAGGGCAAGGGCTACACCCACGCCGAGAACAGCGCCGACAAGTTGCACGCGGTTGTCAAGTTCGACGTGGTCACCGGCCAGCAGGGCAAGGCCAAGGCCAATGCGCCGAGCTATACGAAGGTGTTCGGCACCGAACTGGTCAAGCAGGCGGAGAAGGACGAGCGCGTCGTCGCCATCACTGCGGCCATGCCCTCAGGCACGGGCCTCGACATCTTCGCCAAGCGTTTCCCCAAGCGCACCTTCGACGTCGGCATCGCCGAGCAGCACGCGGTGACCTTCGCCGCCGGCATGGCCGCCGACGGGATGAAGCCGTTCGCCGCCATCTACTCGACCTTCCTGCAGCGCGGCTACGACCAGGTCGTGCATGACGTGGCGATCCAGAAGCTGCCCGTCCGCTTCGCCATGGACCGCGCCGGGCTGGTAGGCGCCGACGGGCCGACCCACGCCGGCTCCTTCGACATCGGCTTCATGGGCGCGCTGCCGAACATGGTGCTGATGGCCGCCGCCGACGAGGCCGAGCTGGCGCGCATGGTGGCCACCGCCGTCGCCATCGACGACCGGCCGAGCGCCTTCCGCTATCCCCGGGGCGACGGCGTGGGCGTGGAGATGCCCGAGGTCGCCGAACCGCTGGAGATCGGCCGCGGCCGCATCGTGCGGGAAGGCTCGGCCATCGCCATCCTCTCCTTCGGCACGCGTCTGCAGGAGAGCCTGATGGCCGCCGAGCAGCTGGCGACGCGGGGCCTGTCGGCCACCGTCGCCGACGCCCGATTCGCCAAGCCGCTCGACGAGGAGATGATCCTGCGCCTGGCCCGCAGCCACGAGGCGCTGATCACCGTCGAGGAGGGGGCGGTGGGCGGCTTCGGCGCCTTCGTGCTGCAGTTCCTCGCCGAGCGTGGCGCCCTGGACCGCGGGCTGAAGGTCCGCACCATGACCCTGCCAGACCGCTTCCAGGACCAGGACAAGCCGGAGCTGATGTACACCGCCGCCGGCCTGGACGCCGACGGCATCGTCAAGGTGGCGCTGAGCGCGCTGGGCGCGGAGCGTTTGAAGGGGGGGCTGCGGGCTTAGAACTCGCACCTCTCCAGCTGACGCACAGACCTTCCTTCCCCTGAGGGGAGGGAGAGCGGTGCTTCACCCGTTCACACCAGCGCGTAGGCCTCCCCGAGGTCGCGCACGAAGCGCTCGAACTCCGCGGCCTTGCTGGCCTCGTCCGGCAGGCGGAGCAGGAAGGACGGGTGGACGGTGAGGAAGCCGAGCGCCCCGCCCTCCACCTCGCCCATCACGCCCCGCTCCCGCGTCACGGCCACCGAGCGGCCGAACACCGACAGGCCCGCAGTGGCGCCCAGCGCCACGATCACCTTGGGCTTCACCAGCGTGCGCTCGCTTTCCAGCCACCAGCGGCAGGCCTTGACCTCGCCTGCGTTGGGCTTGGCGTGGATGCGGCGCTTGCCGCGGGGCTCGTGCTTGAAGTGCTTCACCGCATTGGTGACGTAGGTCGCCTCCCGCGGCACGCCCGCTTCCGCCAGGGCGCGGTTGAACAGCTGGCCGGCGGGACCGATGAAGGGCCGGCCCTTCAGG
>CAXUEN010000218.1:1975-4743 GCA_964249945.1 uncultured Caulobacteraceae bacterium
GCTCCTGGGGCCTCGGGCAGGTCACCGAGTTCCGCTTCGGCGGCGGCGCGGTCGGCCCGGCCGGCGGCCTGGTCGGCTACAACGCCGGCGCGATCTCCGACAGCTACGCCGGCGCCTTCATCACCAACACGGGCGCGGCGGCCGGCCCCTCGCCGGCCACCCCTGGGTGGCGTCGCGCCACAGGTCGCAGCGCCGGCAGGCCTGCAGCCCCGCCGCCATCTGGCCCAAGTCTGCGGGCGCGTCGCCCGGGGTGACGGGGAGTTCGGCCGGCGCGGGCTTGCGGCGCACGCGGGCGGAGGGTTCGGTGGGGGGCGCCTGCACCATGGCTTCGGTCCGTCCTTTCGCGCGAGAGACCAGCTCGGGGATCAGCCGGGCCTCGGGCATATTCTTCCAGTAGCGGCGCGGCATATGCTGGGCCATCAGCCCGGCGTTCACCCGCGCCGGGTTGAAGATCGAGGCGAAGTAGGTCCGCCAGTCCTCCTCCAAGGCGTCCTCCGGCGGCGCCTGGGTCCCGTCCACGCCGGGGGAGAAGCTCAAACTCCCATTCCAATGGGCGCAGACCTCCGGCGTCAGGATGGAGAAGCGCAGGTTGGCCATGCGGTGGACGAAGAAGTCGACGCCGCGTTCCACAATGTGGTGCGCCGGCTCGAACCAGGCGACGTAGGTCTCCACCGCGTCCGGGTCGTCCGGCTCGTCCACCCGGCGGAAGCGCAGGAAGGCGTGCATCTTGTGCTCGGCGTCGCGCACCTGCTTGCGCATCAGCCCTGCGGCGGCGACGTCGGCGTCGGTGGCCACCGCCATCAGCTCGGGCTCGTCCTTCAGCCGCCAGAGCAGGCGGTAGAGCAGGTCGAACCGCGCGGGGTCGCGGTGCAGGATCACGGTCTGCGCCAGCTCCACGAAGGCGCGCGGGGCGGAGAAGCCGACGTCCGGCGGCGGCGGCGGCTCGTCGCCGTCGAACAGGCCCGCCTCCTCGCCGACGCGCCACACCACCTGGGGGGGCTCTATGTCGGCGAGGCGCAGCTTGCGGGCGGCCTGGCGCCAGCCGTCGAAGTCGATCTCGGAGGCGAGGCGGACGGCGTACATCAGAAAAGGCTGAGCTGCACCGGCTTCACCACCTCGGGCGCCACCTCCGCCAGCCGCTCGTCCACCGCCCCCGGACGCCAGTCGGCGGTGATGACGAAGGGCTGCAGCCGCTTCACCGAGCGGACCAGCCGCTGCAGGTCCTCCAGCCGGATGGCCTTCACCCGCCGCACGCCGATCAGGGTGTCCACCGACCTGGCGCCCAAGCCCGGGATGCGCAGCAGCATCTCCCGCTCCGCCCGGTTCACGTCTACGGGGAAGCGGTCGCGGTTGGCCAGCGCCCACATTAGCTTGGGGTCGCGCTCCAGGTCCAGCATGCCGTGCGGGGCGGCCGAGGCGATCTCCTCGCGCGAGAAGCCATAATAGCGCATCAACCAGTCGGCCTGGTACAGCCGGTGCTCCCGCATCAGGGGCGGGCGGCTGAGCGGCAGGGCCTGGCTGGCGTCGGGGATCGGGCTGAAGGCGGAGTAGTAGACCCGTTTCAACCCGTAGCCGCCGTACAGGCTTTCGGAGCGGATGAGGATGTCGGCGTCGGTGCAGGCGTCCGCGCCCACGATCATCTGTGTGCTCTGGCCGGCAGGCGAGAACTTGGCGGCCTTCCGGCCGGTGTGGGTCTTGTCCTTGGCGTCGTCAATGCCGAGCCGCACCGCGCCCATGGCGCGCTTGATGTCCTCGCCGCTCTTCTCCGGCGCCAGCCGCTTCAGGGTGTCGTCGCTCGGCAGTTCGATGTTGACCGACAGCCGATCAGCGTAGAGCCCCGCCGCCGACGCCAGCTCGGGACTGCAGCCCGCCACCAGCTTGAGATGGATATAGCCTCTGAAATCATGCACTTCGCGCAGCGTCCTGGCCACGCGGTTCAGCTCCTCCTGGGTGAAGTCGGCCGATCGGATCACGCCGGAGGAGAGGAACAGGCCCTCGATGTAGTTGCGCTTGTAGAAGTCCAGGGTGAGCTGCACCACCTCTTCCACCGAGAAGCGGGCGCGCGCCACGTTGCTCGACACCCGGTTCACGCAATAGGCGCAGTCGTAGACGCAGAAGTTGGTCAGCAGTATCTTCAGCAGGCTCACGCATCGCCCATCCGGCGTGAAGGCGTGGCAGACGCCCATGCCCGAGTCCGTCGAGCCTACGCCCCTCCCGTCCTTGGCGCCGCCGCTGGAGGCGCAGGACGCATCGTACTTGGCCGCATCGCTGAGGATTTCGAGCTTGCGCCTGAGGGTGAGTGTGACCACGAGTCAGACCTAGCGTTCCATCAATGTTCCGTCCAGCGCAGCCGTCGATCCGCAGGCGCGGCCAAGGTCCGCCGCAGCCCCGTGGGCGAAGCCGGGGAGCTGTCCCTTGAGTGTCCCCCCGCACCTGCTGACGGCGCTGCTGCTGGCCCTGGCCCTCCCCGTCGTTTGTCTCTCGGGACGATGGGCGGTCGACCGCCTTGCGGGCGACGGGGCGCGGGGACGGCGGACCGGCCTCGCCGCCTGGATCCTCTGTCCGCTGGCTGTCGGCTCCGCCTGGCTGTTCGCCGTCGGCGCGGCCGAGGTCCTGCAGTCGGTGGTCCTGGGCTGGGCGCTGACGGTGCTGGCCCTGGTCGATCTGGCGGCCTTGCGCCTGCCCGACCTCGTGACGCTGCCCCTGCTGGGCCTGGGCCTGCTCGCCGCCATCGTCGCGCCGCAGGTGCTGAAGTACCTCGGCTCCTC
>CAXUEN010000219.1:0-4725 GCA_964249945.1 uncultured Caulobacteraceae bacterium
GGCTGGAGCCCGACCGCTTAAAGCGGGCCCACAGGCCTCCCTTCCTCCTTGGGGGAGCGAGAAGGGGTCAGCCGGCACGCGCCGCGGCCTTGGCGCGGACGCGCTCCACCGCGGGTTCTATCTCCAGCAGCACCGCGGTGAGCGCGGCCTTCAGGGCGGAGATGGCGTGGGGCTCAGACAGCTTCAGCCCGTCGGCGGTGATCAGGTAGCCGGCGTCCACCGCCCGCTCGCCGAAGCTCTCCACGTGGGCGGACTGCACCGACAGGCCGGCGGAGGCGAAGGTGCGGGCCAGCGCCTGGAGCAGGCCGGGCCGGTCGCGGCCAGAGACCTCCACCACCGTGGCCATGTCCGAGGCGTCGTTGTCCACCGCCACCCGGGGCGCCACGGCGAAGGCGGCCGCCCGGCCGAGCGGCGTCCCCTGCGGAACGATCTCCGCCCCCTCGCCTCGGCCGGCCCCCTCGAGCGCTGACAGCAGGCGGTCCAGGCTGCGGGCGTCGCCCTCTCCGTACGGGGCGCCCAGGCCGTCTTGCACGTTGAACACGTCTAAGGCGCCGCCGGAGGCGGAGGTGTAGACCCGCGCGCCTACGATGTTGGCGCCGAGCTCCGCCATGGCGCCCGCCAGGTCGGCGAACAGGCCGCGCCGATCCCGGGCGGCCACCGTGATCTCCACGGCGTTCCAGTCGGCCATCAGGCGGGCGGAGGCGGCGGCGCCCTGATACTCGGCTCGCTCCACCAGGGCGAAGTGCTGGGCTTGGGCCTTGGCCGGGAAGGCGACGAAGTAGGCGTCCTCCATGCTGTCGGCCCAGTGCCGGATCGCTCCGGCGGCCTGCGGATGGGCGGCGGCCAGGCGCTTTCGGGCGCTGGCGGCCAGCACCTGCTGCACGTCGTCCACCGACTCGAAGCCGAGGTCCGAAGGGCGGCCACCCCGAAACACTGCCTCGGTCGCGGTGTAGAGCTGGCGCAGCAGCTGGCCCTTCCAGCCGTTCCAGACCCCCGGCCCCACTGCGCGGATGTCGGCGGCCGTCAGGATCGCCAGCGAGCGCAGGCGCTCGGGTTCGGCCACCATGCGGGCGAAGGCGGAGATGGTGCGCGGGTCGCCGAGGTCGCGCTTCTGCGCGGTCTCGCTCATCAGCAGGTGGTGCTCCACCAGCCAGGCCACGGTGTCAATCCGTTCGGGGGAGAGGCCCAGCCGCTCGCAGGCGATGCGGGCGTTGCGGGCGCCGGCCAGGGTCTGGCCCCCCGGCGCGCCGCCCTTGCCGGTGTCGTGCAGCAGCATGGCCAGGAACAGGGCCTGCCGGTCGGCGACCAGGGGCAGCACATTGACGGCCAGGGGGTGGTCGGCGGCCAGACGGCCGGCGGCGATCCCGGCGATCACGTCGACGCCGCGGAGCGTGTGCTCGTCGGTGGTGTAGGCGTGGTACATGTTGAACTGCATCTGGCCGACGATGCGCCCGAACTCGGGAATGTAGCGGCCGAGCACGCCCGCCTCGTTCATCAGGGTCAGGGTGCGGAAGGTCTCCTGCCCGAAGGCCAGCACGGCCAGGAAGGCGCGGGCCGCCGCGGGGTCGCGCCGCAGCTTGGCGCCGATCAGGTTCAGCGAGCGGGTCACGGCAGCGAAGGCGTCCGGGTGAAGATCTAGGTTGTCGCCGTATCATAAATGGAAGATGCGGATCAGGCGCACCGGATCGGCGGCGAACGCCTCCTCGCCCCGCACGTTCAGCCGACCACCCTCCTCGTAGAAGGCGTCCTCCAGCTCGCGGCGTTTCGGCGCCCGGCGGGGGAGCAGGCGCGCTAGGCCCTGCGGCTGCTTGGCGTGTTCGGCCTCCAGCTTGGCGCAGAAGATGCGGGTCAGGGACCCGACCTCGCGGGCGATCAGGAAGTAGCGGCGCATGAACCGCTCGGCCGAGGCGGTGTCGTCCACGTCGCCATAGCCCATGCGCCGGGCGATCTCGGGCTGCAGGTCGAAGGTCAGTCGCTCCTCGGGACGCCGGGTGATGAAGTGCATGTAGCAGCGGGTGGCCCACAGGAAGTCGAAGGCGCGCACGAAGGCCTTCACCTCGCGCACGGTGAACTCCTTCAGGCGCACCAGCTCCATGGGCTGGTCGACGGGGTGCAGGTACTGGGCGATCCAGAACAGGGTGTTGAGGTCGCGCAGACCCCCCTTGCCCTCCTTCACGTTCGGCTCGACCATGTAGCGGGAAGCGCCGGCCTTAGCGTAGCGGGCGTCGCGCTCGGCGAGCTTGGCGGCGACGAAGTCCGCGCCGGTGCCTTCCGCCACCTCGCGGCGGAAGCGGCGCTTCAAGGTGTCGGACAGCCCCGGGTCGCCCGCCACCCAGCGCGCCTCCAGAAGCGAAGTGCGGATGGTGGAGTCCTCCCGAGCGAAGCGCAGGCACTCGTCCACGGTCCGCGACGCATGGCCGACTTTGAAGCCGAGGTCCCACAGGGTGTAGAGCATCACCTGGGTGGCGGCCTCCACCCCGGCGTCGGCCTTGGCGCCGCGCAGGAATAACAGGTCGATGTCGGAATAGGGCGCCATCGCGCCGCGCCCGTAGCCCCCCACCGCCACCACCGAGAGCGACTGGGCCAGCGGCTTCGTTTCCGGAGAGAGGTAGGCCAGGGTGAAGCCGTGCAGGGCGACGATGACCGCGTCCACCACCTGCGCCAGCATCCGGGCCGTGTCGATCCCGCCCGCCCCGGCGTCCAGCCGCGCCCGCACCTCGGCCCGGCCCTTGGCCAGCGCCAGCTTCAGCAGGCGCACGACTTCGGCTCGGCGGGCGTTGGCGGCCGCGGAATCGCGGGCGACGGCCTCCAGCACCGCACGCAAGGCCGTCCCGTCGATGGGAGGATCGGTGGCGGCGGTACGGAGGCCCTGCGGCATGGCCCGAAGTTAGTGCGCCTGACCTCTGCGACAACGGCTAAGATGGCGCGGCCAGGCCCTTCAGCCGGTAGAGCGCCTCCAGCGCCTCCCTTGGTGTAAGCGCATCCGGGTCGATGCCGGCCAGCGCCGCGTCCAGGCGCGAGGGCTCCGCGGGCTCCGGCGGCTTTGTGGCGGCGAACAGGGGCAGGTCATCCAACCTCGCCGGCGAGTTAGGGTCGCGCTCCAGACGGCTCAGCACTTGGCGGGCGCGGGCGACCACGGGGGCGGGGACGCCGGCCAGCTTGGCGACCTGGACGCCGTAGGAGCGGTCGGCCGAGCCCGCCACCGCCTCGTGCAGGAAGACCAGGTCGCCCTTCCACTCCCGGGCGCGCATCGAGAGGTTGGCGCAGGCGTCCAGCCGGTCCTCCAGGCGCGCCAGCTCGTGATAATGGGTGGCGAACAGGGCGCGGCAGCGGTTGGCGTCGTGCAGGGCCTCGGCGCAAGCCCAGGCGATGGCCAGGCCGTCATAGGTGGCGGTCCCCCGGCCGATCTCGTCCAGAACCACCAGGGAGCGCGCCGTGGCCTGGGTCAGGATGGCGGCGGTCTCCACCATCTCGGTCATGAAGGTGGAGCGGCCGCGCGCCAGGTCGTCGCCGGCGCCCACCCGGCTGAACAGCCGGTCCACCACGCCCAGCCGCAATCGTCGCGCGGGCACGTAGGAGCCGGCCTGGGCCAGCACGGCGAGCAGCGCGTTCTGGCGCAGGAAGGTCGACTTGCCGGCCATGTTCGGGCCCGTGACGATGGCCAGTCGCGGGCAGCCCTCGCCGCCCCCGTCCAGCCGGCAGTCGTTGGGAGTGTAGGGCGCGCCTGTGCGGCGGACGGCGGCCTCCACCACGGGGTGGCGGGCGCCCTCCGCCTCGAAGACGGTGGAGGCGTCGATCTGCGGGCGAACCGCCTCCACCTCCATCGCCCACTCCGCCAGGGCGGAGGCGACGTCCAGGCTGGCCAGGGCATCGGCAGCGTCGGCGAGCTGGCCGGCGAGGTCGCACGTCGCCCGGCGGAGCGCCTCGAAGCTCTCCTGCTCCATGGCCAGCGCCCGGTCGCCGGCCTGGGAGATGCGGGCGTCCAGCTCGGCCAGCTCGCCGGTGGTGAAGCGGACCTGGTTGGCGGTGGTCTGACGGTGGATGAACAGCGTGTTCAGCGGCGGCTGCATCAGGGCGTCGGCCTGCCGGGCCGTGCAGTCGACGAAGTAGCCAAGCACCGCGTTGTGGCGGATGCGCATCGTCACACCGCTGTCTTTCTGCAGCCGGTGCTCCAGGGTGGCTATGACCCGGCGGCTGTCGTCCCGGAGCGAGCGGGTCTGGTCGAGTTCGGGTCGGTAGCCCGCCGCGATGAAGCCGCCGTCCCGGGCGGACAGCGGCAACTCAGCCTCCAGGGCCGAGCGGAGCGTCTGGAATAGTTGCTCCAGGGTGGGCTGGGCGGAGAGGCTCAGCGCCGCCAGCGCGTCGCCGATCTCGGCCGGAGGCGTGTCGAGGGGGCCGTGCAGGGTCGCGAACAGGGCGCAGATCTCCTCCCCTGCCGAAAGGCCGGCCCGGATGGCGCCGAGATCCCGCGGCCCGCCCCGGCCGAGCGCCAGGCGGGAGAGGGCGCGGGCCATGTCGGCAGAGCTTTTCAACACCTCGCGCAGGCGGGTGCGGAGGCCCGGCCGCTCGGCGAAGTGCTGCACGGCGTCGAGCCGCGCGTCGATGCGGGCGAGGTCGAGCAGGGGGCGGGCGAGGCGGTCGGCCAGCTTGCGGGCGCCGGCGGAGGTGAGGGTGCGGTCCACCACCGAGAGCAGGGATCCGTCCCGGGCGCCGGCCTGGGTGCGC
>CAXUEN010000220.1:0-4710 GCA_964249945.1 uncultured Caulobacteraceae bacterium
GCCATGGGGCTGGCGGCGCTCGGCATCGTGTTCGGCGACCTCGGCACCAGCCCGCTCTACACGCTACAGACCATCCTGCAGGCCACGGGCTCCCACGTGGACGGGGCCGCGGCGCTGGGGATCCTGTCGCTGATCTTCTGGACGCTGCTGATCACCATCTCGGTGAAGTACTGCGTGTTCGTCATGCGCGCCGACAACCACGGCGAGGGCGGCATCCTGGCGCTGATGTCGCTGGTGGGGATGAGCGACTGGAAGCGCGGGACCTTTATCGGCGCCTCCATGGGCCTCATGGGCGCGGCGCTGCTCTACGGCGACGGGGTGATCACCCCGGCCATCTCGGTCTTGAGCGCCATCGAGGGGGTGAACGTCGCCACCCCGGCGCTGAAGCCCTTCATCCTGCCCATCGCGGTGGCCATCCTGCTCGCCCTGTTCTCGGTGCAGCGGTTCGGCACCGCGCGCATCGGCGGCGCCTTCGGGCCGATCATGCTGGTCTGGTTCCTGGTGATCGGCGTGCTGGGCCTGCTGCAGGTGGTGCGCCATCCGGGCGTGCTGCGGGCGGTGAACCCGGTCTATGGCGTCGCCTTCCTGGTCCACAGCGGGCCGGCGGCGATGCTGGTGCTGGGGGGCGTGTTCCTGTGCGCCACCGGCGGCGAGGCCCTTTACGCCGACATGGGCTCCTTCGGCCGGGCGCCCATCCGGTGGGCCTGGTACGGGGTGGTGCTGCCGGCCCTGCTGCTGAGCTACGCCGGCCAGACCGCGATCCTGCTGGAGCGGGGCGGGGCGTCCGGCGCCAACCCGTTCTTCATGCTGGCGCCGGCCTGGGCCATCTATCCGCTGGTGGGGCTGGCGACGCTGGCCACCATCATCGCCAGCCAGGCGATCATCACCGGCGCCTTCTCCATGACCCGCCAGGCCATGCAGCTGGGCTGGCTGCCCCTGTTCGATGTCCGCCAGACCTCGCACAAGTCCTACGGCCAGATCTACGTGCCGATCGTGAACTGGCTGATGATGGGGGCGACGCTCGCCATCACCGTGGCGTTCCGCAGCTCCGACAAGCTGGCCGGCGCCTACGGCACGGCGGTCTCCACCACCATGCTGCTCACCACGCTGCTGCTGTACCGGGCCATGCACAGGACCTGGCGCTGGCCGAAGGCTGTGGTCTGGGGCGTAACGGCGGTGTTCCTGGCGGTGGACCTGGGCTTCTTCTCTTCCAACCTGCTGAAGCTGGCCGAGGGCGGCTGGGTGCCGCTGAGCATCGGGACTGTGATCTTCACCATCATGGTCACCTGGCGCCAGGGCGTGCAGACCGTGCGCGACAAGCTGGTGCGCGACGCCCGCACCACCGAGGACTTCATGGCTGAGGTGGAGCGCACCGGGGTCGCCCGTACGCCCGGCGTGGCGGCCTTCCTCACCCGGCTGGGGGATCGCACGCCGCCGCTGATGGTGGAGTACGTGAAGCTCACGGGCAGCCTGCACCGCACGGTCATCGCGCTCTCCCTGGCGTTCGAGCAGCTCCCCCGGGTGGCGCCGGAGGACAGGGCCGACTTCACGGAGGTGTCGAAGGACTTCTGGCGAGTGAACCTGCGCTACGGCTTCATGGAGAACCCGGACCTGGGTGCCGGCCTGGCCGAGCTGAAGGAGTTCGGGGAGAAGGTGGACCTGTCCGAGGCGCTGTTCTTCGGCACGCGCGATTTCGTGGTGCGCAGCGCTCACCCCAGGATGGGCAGGATGCGTACCGGCCTGTTCGCCTTCCTGTTCAGGAATGGCCGCCGCATCACTGACCGCTTCAACCTGCCGCCGGACCGCACCTTCGAGATCGCGCGCGAGATCAAGATCTAGCGCGTTCAGCGCGTCGCCGGTCCGCCCAGCTCGCGCTTGAAGAAGGCCAGGTAGGTGCGCCAGAGCTGCAGCTCCCGGGGCGGCGTGCGGATGCCGTGCCGCTGGCCGGGATAGAGCATCAGGTCGAAGGGCGTCCCCAGGCCCTGCAGCCGGTCCATCACCGCGATGGAGTTGGCGAACAGCACGTTGTCGTCCGCCATGCCCTGCAGCAGCAGCAACCGGCCGGACAGGTGGTCCAGACGCGGCAGGTCGGCGCTTGCATCATAGGCGGTCGCCCGCAGCTGGGGCAGGCCCATGAAGCGCTCGGTGTAGTGGGTGTCGTAGGTGCGCCAGTCGGTGGGCGGCGCCCCGGCCGCGCCGGCCCGGAAACCCGCCCCGGGCTCGGTGAGCAGGCGCAGCGTCATGTAGCCGCCGTAGGACCAGCCGCTGACCCCGATGCGCGCGCCGTCGATGTAGGGCAGCGCGCGCAGGAACTTCAGCCCCTGCAGCTGGTCCTGCACCTCCACCCCACCGAGGTGTCCGGCCAGGGCCGCGGCGAAGGCCGTCCCGCGGTTGGCGCCCCCGCGGTTGGCCAGCTGGAACAGCACGAAGCCGGAGTTCAGGTAGAGCTGCTCGGCCGGATTGCGCCAGTTGGCGCGCACGTCCAGCGAGTCCGGGCCGCCATACACCTCCACGATCGCCGGGTAGCGCTTGGCCGGGTCGAAATCCTTGGGCTTGAGCAGGGCGTAGTAGAGCGGCGTCACCCCATCGGCCGCGGTCAGCGTGCCGAACTGCGGCGTCACGTGCTGGTCGAGATAGGGAAAGTAGGGATGGCCGGGAACCAGTCGGTTCTCCTCGATCCAGGCCCGGCGGGTCCCGTCGATGGCGTAGAGCGCTGTGGAGGGGGGCGTCGCAGGATCGGAATAGGTGGCGGTAAAGCTGGAGGCGTCCTTGGCCAGCGTCGCCTCCCACCAGCCGTGGCCGCGGGTGAGCGCCGTGGGCTCGCCGGGCGCGCGGTAGGAGGCGACGTAGAGCTGGTGCTCCAGCGGGCTGTCCTTGGAGGCGACGAAGTAGACCAGCCCCCTGCCCTCGTCCACGCCCTGCAGCCCTGCGCCCGACGCCCCGGCCGCAGCCGTGCGCACCGCCGCCGGCCAGTCGCCGTGGGTCACCTGGCGGATCAGCCGCCCGTCGCGGGCGAACAGGTAGATGTGGCTGAAGCCGCTCCGCTGTGACGTCCACAGGAAGTCGCCAGTCTTCAGCGGCTTGAAGTTGTCGTTGAGGTCGATCCAGGGACTGCCGGCCTCGGTCTCGATCACCCGGCTGGCGCCAGTCGTGGGATCGACCGACAGCAGGTCGAGCTTCGTCTGGTCGCGCGTCTCGCGCTGGACGTAGAGGGTGCGGCCGTCCGCCGACCAGTCCACCCGCGCCAGGTAGATGTCGCTGTCCGCGCCGAGATCGACCTTCAGCGGCGCCTGACCGAGCGGCCCTGAGACGTAGAGCTCGACCTTCGCGTTCGGCCGGCCGGCGCGGGGATAGCGCTGGTCGGTGAGGGTGGAGCCCTGCGCGCCGATCTCAAGGCGCGGGATCAGGTCCACGCCGCTCTCGTCCACCCTGGTCCAGGCGATGCGCGCCTCGTCCGGCGCCCACCAATAGCCGGTGAAGCGCTCCATCTCCTCCTGAGCGACGAACTCCGCCGTGCCGTAGGTGATTGCGCCTTCCGACGCAGGGCTTACGGCGTGTTCCTTCCGGCTGGCGAGGTCCAGGGCGTAGAGCCTCCCGTCTCGCACGTAGGAGACGTAGCGCCCCGTGGGGCTGAAGCGCGCGTCGCTCTCGTCGCCGGGGGTGCGGGTCAGCCGGTCCACCCGCCCGCTGGAGGCGTCGGCCAGGTAGAGGTCGCCGCTGGCGGGGACGAGGATGGAGCGGCCCTGCTCGTCCCACTTGTAGTCCACGATCCCGCGCGAGCTGATGCGCTGGCGCTCCCGCCTGCCCTTCTCCACCTCGCTCAGCACCGCGCCCGACGGCTCCACCGCATAGGCGTCCACCAGCAGGTGCGCCGCGCCGCCTGCGGCCGGCATGGCCCAGAGGTCCTGCACCGTGCGGGCCTGAGCCTTGGCGCGGAGAAAGGTGACCAGGCGACCGTCGGGCGAGATCTGCACGCCGCGCGCGGTGGGGCCGGACAGGTCGGGATCGGCGAAGACCAGCTCGGGCGTCAGCCCTTCCGCCTGGGCCGTTCCTGCAAGGCCCAGGGTGAGAACGGCGGCGAGCAGCAGGCCAGGGCGCATCTGAAGTCCATGTACGAAGCTGGACGGGAGACTGCCCGCCCAGAACCTCCCGCGCAACGCCCGGCTGCTGGACGCGGAGGTCCGCGGCGGCCTAAGGCGTGCTGAAAGGGCGCTCTCCATGGGCCCGTAAACCCACTGGGTTCGATGATCCTCAGCATCCCCACCAGCCCCTTCCCGGACCAGAAGCCCGGCACCTCAGGGCTCCGCAAGAAGGTGCGCGTCTTCCAGCAGCCGCACTACGCCGAAAACTTCATCCAGTCGGTGTTCGACGTCGAACCGCGGCTGGCCGGAGCGACCCTGGTCCTGGGCGGCGACGGGCGCTACCTGAACCGGGAGGTAATCCAGGTGGCGTTGAAGATGGCCGCCGCCAACGGCGTTGCGCGGGTGCGGGTCGGCCAGGGCGGCCTCCTCTCCACGCCCGCGGCCAGCCACCTGATCCGCATCTCCGGGGCCGTCGGCGGCCTGATCCTCTCGGCCAGCCACAATCCGGGCGGCCCGGACGAGGACTTCGGCATCAAGTACAACATCGCCAATGGCGGCCCCGCGCCGGAGCCGGTCACCGACGCCATCCAAGCCCGCACCCTGGAGATCGACCGTTACCTGACCCTCG
>CAXUEN010000221.1:0-4698 GCA_964249945.1 uncultured Caulobacteraceae bacterium
CGCCTCGTCGTAGGTCTGGGCCCGCAGTACGGACAGGACGGGCGCGAAGATCTCCTCGTCGGGCGGGGTGAGGCCTGTCACGTCGAGCAGGGCGGGGGTGACGAAGGCCTCGCCCAGGCCGTCCGGCCGGCGGAAGGGCAGGATTTCGCGCGCGCCCGACTCGATCAGGCGCTCCACCTCCCGTCGCGCGCCGGCGGCGGCGCGAGGGGAGATCAGGGGGCCCATGAACGGCTCGGCGGCCCCGTCCCAGGCACCTATGGCCAGGCGCTCCGCCAGGGCGACGATGGCCCCGACCACCCGGTCGCCCGCTGCGCCGCGGGGCAGGATGAGCCGCCTCGCGCACGAGCAGCGCTGGCCGGTGGTGACGTAGGCGGACTGTACGGCGATGGCGGCGGCGGCCTGCAGGTCCGCATCGTCCCACACGATCAGCGGGTTGTTTCCGCCGAGCTCCAGCGCCAGGATCACCTCGACCCGGTCCACGAACTGCCGCCGGAAGTGGGCGCCGGCGCGGGCTGAGCCGGTGAACAGCAGCCCGTCGATGGGCTGTTTCAGTAAGTCGGCGCCGGTCTCGCGGCCGCCCTGGACCAGGTTGAACACGCCAGGCGGCAGGCCTGCGGCGTCCCACGCCTCGGCCATGCGCCGGCCCGCCAAGGGCGTCTCTTCCGAGGGCTTGAACACCACCGTGTCGCCCGCCAGCAGAGCCGGAACGATGTGGCCGTTGGGCAGGTGGCCGGGAAAGTTGAATGGGCCCAGCACCGCCATCACTCCGTGCGGGCGGTGGCGCAGCACCGCGCGGCCGAAGCCGGTGGCCGCGTCCCGCGTCCCCGCCCGTTCGGCCTGGGCGGCGATGGAGACCTCCACCTTGGCGATCATGGAGCCGAGTTCGGCCCGGGTCTCCCACAGCGGCTTGCCGGTCTCGCGGGAGAGGTCGGCGGCGAACTCGGGCGTGCGGGCTTCGAGCACCGCCTTGTAGCGGCGGACGGCGGCGACGCGCTCTTCGAGGGGCGCATCGGCCCAGGGTCGAAAGGCCTTCAGCGCCGAAGCCACCGCCTCGAACACGTCGGTCCCGGCGGCCGTGGCGCCGCCCCAGACGGCCGCGCCGGTGGCGGGGTCGGTGGAGACCAGCGGGGCGCCCCGGCCTTCGCGCCAGCGGCCGTCGATGTAGAGTTCGCCGCTCACGGCGCGATCCGGATCAGGTCGCCCTCGGCGATACGCAGGGCTTCGGCGGCCTCGCGGTCCACCTCGGCGTCCTCAGGAGTCAGCCGGGCGGGGGTTCGGGTAGCGCGGAAGCTGTCCAGGCTGTCGCGGGAGACCAGCAGGGGCGGCCCCTCGACCCGGTCCACGATACGGGCTCGACGGCGCTGGCTGCTGCGCACGGTGACGATCTCGTCGCGGCGGGCCGAGACGGTAGGACCGGCGTCGAAGATGTCCACCAGGCTCGCATAGCGGAAGCCTTCGCGCTCCAGCATCATCCGGGCCGGCTCGCCCTCCCGGTGGACGCGGCCGACGCTGGTGCGGGCGGCCTCGGGCAGCAGCTCCACGTAGATCGGATGGCGCGGCGCCAGGTCCAGGATAAACTGGCCGTCGGTGGAGGCGCTGGCCAGGTCGGCCTGGTCGAAGGGCAGGCGGAAGAAGCGGCAGCCCACCGTCTCCCAGAACGGACAGGTCCCGTCGTCGTCGAACCAGCCCCGCAGCTCCGCCAGCACTTGCTCCGAGAAGTGCTGGGGCTCGGCGGCGATCAGCATGTAGCGCGACTGGGCCAGCAGCCGCCCCGCCCCGCCCGAGCGGCGCTCGGGGCGCAGGAACAGCGAGCCCACCTCGCTCCAGCCGGAGCATTCGTTCACCAGCACGAGCGCCGTATGGTCGAAGCGGGTGCGGATGGCCGAGGAGAACTGGGCCAGCGTCACCACCCGGAACGAGAAGAAGGGCCGCTTCAGCCCCACGGCCGCCTTCACCCCCGCCACGCCCTCGACGCGGCCGGTGGCGGCGTCCTCGATCATCAGGGTGTACCAGGCCTCCAGCGGCGCAATGGCGCCGGAGAAGCTCTGGCCGGAGACCTCCAGCCGCTCGCGCAGCGTCGGCTCGTCTTCCGGCAGGCTGGTGAAGCCGCGCCCGGACAGCACGGCAAGTTCCGCCAAAGCGTCGTAGTCGTCAGGCCCCGCAGGGCGCACCACCAGCATGGCCATGGTCTAGCGGAGGCGCAGCCGGGGCGGAACCCCGTGCGCCGCGCTGGCGGAACGGGCGCGCGTCCTTCGAGACGCGGGCCGATGGCCCGCTCCTCAGGATGAGGAAAGGTGTTGAGGCCTGCCTTTCTCCTCATGCTGAGGAAGGGTGTCGAAGCTCTGCCCTTTTCCTCATACTGAGGTGCGGGCTTGCTCGCGGCTCGAAGCCCGCAGGCCGTCAGCCCGCCGCTGCGTGGCGGCGCCGCTCCACCGAGGAGGGGATGCGCATGGCCTCACGGTACTTGGCCACGGTGCGGCGCGCGATCTCCACGCCGGTCTCCTTCAGGATCTCCACGATGCGGTCGTCGGAGAGGACGCCCTCGCGCTCCTGCTCCCCGTCGATCAGGCCGCGGATGCGGTGGCGCACGGCCTCGGCCGAGTGGGCCTCGCCGCCGTCGGACGAGGCGATGGAGGAGGTGAAGAAGAACTTCATCTCGAACACGCCCCGCGGCGTGGCCAGGTACTTGTTGGAAGTTACGCGGCTGACGGTGGATTCGTGCATGCCGATGGCGTCGGCCACGGTCTTCAGGTTTAGCGGGCGCAGGTGCTCCACGCCCAAGGCGAGAAACGCGTCCTGCTGGCGCACGATCTCGGAGGAGACCTTCAGGATGGTGCGCACCCGCTGGTCCAGGCTCTTCACCAGCCAGTTGGCCTGGGCGTGGCAGTCGGCGACGAAGGTCTTCTCCGCATCGGTCCGCGCGCCGGAGGACACCTTGGCGTGGTAGCGGCGGTCGAGCAGGACGCGGGGCAGGGTGTCGGCGTTCAGCTCCACCCGCCACAGGCCGAGCCCGTCGGCGCGCACGAACACGTCCGGCGTCACCGCCTGCACCGGCTCGGAGCCGAAGGCCGAGCCCGGGCGGGGGGTGAGGGCGCGGACCTCGGCGATCATGTCTCGCAGATCCTCGTCGTCCACGCCGCAGAGCCTGCGGAGCGCGGGCATGTCGCGCCGCGCCAGCAGCGGCAGATTGTCCAGCAGGGCCTGCATGGCGGGATCGAGCCGGTCGCGCTCGCGCAGCTGCAGCATCAGGCACTCGCGGACGTCCCGGGCGAACACGCCGGTGGGGCCGAGGCCCTGCAACCGGGCGAGCACGGCCCCGACGCGCGTGGCCTCGCAGCCGAGGCGGAGCGCCACCTCTTCCACTTCGGCGCGCAGGTAGCCGCCTTCGTCCACCGCATCGCTCAGCACGGCGGCGATGGCGGCGTCGGCGGGGGCCAGGGCCAGGAGCGCGATCTGCGCGTGCAGGTGCTCGTGCAGGGTGGGGTCGCGGCGCAGGGTGGCGGCGAAGTCGTCGCCCTCGCCCTCGAAGCCCGCGCCCTTCGACGCCTTGGACCATTCGCCGATCAGGCTGGCGTCGGCGCCCTCGGCCGGGGGCGCGTCTCCGCAGGCGCGGTCGCCGGGGGAGGCGTCGGCGTGCACGTCCTCGTGGCGGGCGTCCAGGTCGCTTTCCACCGCCCCGCCGGGAGCGCTGTCGGCGAGCGGCGCCTCGGACGACGGCGCCGCCTCGTCCGACCCGCCCGCGTCGTCGCCGTCCGGTTCGTCGCGGGCGAGCAGAGGGTTGCGCTCCAATTCGGCCTCGACGAAGGCGTCGAGTTCGATGTTGGAGAGCTGCAGCAGCTTGATGGCCTGCTGCAGCTGGGGTGTGATGACGAGGCTCTGGCCTTGCCGGAACTCGAGACGTGGGCTGAGCGCCACCTTGGCCCTCCTGGCCTGGAACTTGCTCAGCCTAGCGCCGCCATCCCCACCGAACGGTTAATTGCAAGCGTTTCCGGATGGACGCGGCCGCACGCTCGTGGAGGGCGTGCGTCCTTCGAGACGCCCTCTCCGAGGGCTACTCAGGATGAGGAAGGCTCTGGGAGTTTATTCCTCTTTAAGGCCAGGCCATGGAGTCAACACGGCCCCTCACGCTGAGGAAGGCTCGCTTGCGAGCCTGTCTCGAAGCACGCAGCTCGTCTACTGCCCCTGGTCTCCCGACATCGAGCCACCTTCACTGCGCCCATAACCGCCGCCGTATCCGCCATAGGACCGCCGGTGGTACCCGCCGCCGCCGCCGCTCGCATCCGCCTGCTCGCGGGCCTTCTGCTCGGTCCAATAGTCCATGCCGTTGGAGGGCTTGAACACCGTGCGCGGCGCCCCCTGGCGGGTGAAGACGGCGAACAGGTTGGCCTTGGGGTCGTACTGCAGACGGTCGCCGTTGGCGCGAACCAGCTTCAGGGTGCCGGCCGGCGGGTGGTCGCCGAAGCGGTGCACCTTGGTCAGGAAGTCGTCCAGCGTCTTGGAGCCCATGTCCCCGCCGGCGCGCTCGAAATGGTACTCGGCGTTCTCCTTGGCGGAGTGGGCGCGGTTCTCGCTCCACATCGGCTCGCCATGGAAGAGGGGCACGGGCGGCCGGTCCTCACCGCCGCCGTAGCCGCCCCTGGCGCCGCCGTTGGCGGCGTAGGCCTGGCCGCCGCCGCCGAAACTCGATCCGCCCTGCGC
>CAXUEN010000222.1:0-4692 GCA_964249945.1 uncultured Caulobacteraceae bacterium
GCTCTGAATCACTCAGCCCAGGCGGGTGCAACAGCCTTTTGGGTCAGGCTCTTAGAACCAAATCGCTTGATCCAGACCGCGTCCGTCTGGATCGGGGTCAGGCGGGAATCTACCAGCGTTCCTTCTTAATACACGGGCAGCAGTCCAAGTTGCGGCACAAGCGTCAAGAAAGTCATCACGTCCCACTCTTAGTTCGGCACCCATACCATGTATAAACGCGTACGGAAATCCACAACGGATCAGTAAGTCTTGTCTCTCCCGCTCGCCTGACAGGACTTTCTTACCGAACGCCATCGGTTTTTCACCGTTCATTGCCCAGAACGATACTTCTGGATGAACCTCATGGACAACTCGTTGAGCCTCCGGCGACATGACTGAGTCCGCTTCTCGAAGTTTAGCGGATAATCCCCAAGCTTGCGCTCCAACACCTATACCCCCCGCGTCTTGGCTGGCGATATGAGCATCGAGACGAGTTGCTTCACGTAGTGCTAACCGACCAACGGCTGAAAACACAGATGAAGCGCGAGGACCTAAAACACGGCGAGCTTGCTGTTCGCAACGTCGCCCTCCTGCAGGAGTAAATTCAGGCAAGCCGATTGGTATATCAACGGTTACAACGGCTAGTTTCTGAGGTAGATTTAGAAGATGGGTAATGGTCGGTACAACGCGTATGAAAAAAGCGTCCGATGCGAGATCGTGGAGAACGACAACCCACTTGCTCTTAAAACCATCAACGCCAGCTATCCAAGTCATTCCTTATCCACTCTATTGGTGCCGCGTTTGGCGCAAGGGAAGCGTAGGTTCGCCTTCCACCAAAAGCATAAGTTACTCCGGCGCGCCTCTTCGCTCTCACCCCAACGCCGATCCCGCCGCAGCGGGCCCCTCGGTGCTCGCGTAGGCCCCCGGCCGCCGCCGGGTCAGCGCTAGGGCCAGCCCTAGGGTCAGCCCCATGGCCAGCATGGAGGAGCCGCCGTAGCTGATGAAGGGCAGGGTCATGCCCTTGGTGGGGATCATGTTCAGGTTCACCGCCACGTTGATGAAGGTCTGCTCGCCCAGCAGCACGAAGAGCCCCGCCGCCGCCACCTGCTCGAAGGGGTCGGCCAGCTTCATGGCCTTGTACATGCCGCGCACCACCACGAAGCCGAACAGGCTGATCAGGAACAGGCTGAAGATCAGCCCGTACTCCTCCGCCGCCACCGAGTAGATGAAGTCGGTGTGCAGGTCGGGCACGTGGCGCTTCATCACGCCCTCGCCCGGGCCGCGGCCGAAGAAGCCGCCGGCGCGGATGGCCTCGGCCGCCTTGTCCACCTGGTGGGTGTCCACCACGCCGTCGCCGTGGCCCAGGAACTTGTGGAAGCGCGCGGCCACGTGCTGGAAGGTCAGATAGATGACGATGAAGCCGGTGGAGGCCGCAGCCCCCAGACCAAGGATCCAGCGGATCGGCACGCCGGCCATGAAGAAGGCCGCGCCGAAGGCCACGGTGATCAGCACCGTCTGGCCGATGTCCGGCTGCACCAGCAGCAGGGCGACCGACAGCAGATAGAGGCCAAAGGCGATGAAGACGCCCGGCACGCCCTGGCCCTTGCGCCCCTCGGCGAACATCCAGGCTACCAGGATCATCAGGCAGGGCTTCAGGAACTCCGACGGCTGCAGCGAGAAGCCGCCGAACTCCAGCCAGCGCTGGGCGCCCTTGGCGGCGTGGCCGAGCAAGGGCAGGATCATCATTACCAGGATGGACAGGCCGTAGCCCACGAAGGCCACCCGCTTCACCCCGCGCGCGGACAGGGTCGAGACGCTGAGCAGGATGCCGGCGCCGAGCGCCGCGAAGGCGCACTGGCGCACGGCGAAGTGGAAGTTGACGTGGGAGCCGAGCCGCGCCGCCGCCGCGGGCGAGGAGGCGAACGACATCATCACCCCCAGCCCCACCAGCATCAGGGTGGAGCCCAGCAGCCAGTGGTCGGTTGTCCACCACCACTGGCCGAAGCGCGAGCGATCGGTCCGGGCGAAGGCGTGCTGGGTGGTGAAGGTCATGGATCGCCGAGACGGGCCGGGCATGCGAGTCGCACCTCTCGCACCATGGTCTAGCGTGGTTAACCGGATGTTGCCGAGGGCGACGCACCCGCCTCGGCCGGGTTTAGGAAGGCCTCCACCGCCTTGATCGCCTCCACCAGCCCCACCCGCTGCAGCTCTACCCCCGCAGGCAGGCTGGAGAACAGCCGGGTCGGCGCGGCCGCATCGAGCATGACGAAGACGCCCCGGTCGTCGGCGCGGCGGATCAGGCGGCCGAAGGCCTGGGCGATGCGGCCCCGGGCGATGGAATCGTCGTAAGCGCCCTTGCCGAAGCGCTCGCGGCGCGCCTTGTGCAGCAGGTCGGGTCGGGGCCAGGGCATGCGGTCGAACACCAGCAGCCGCAGCGAGCGGCCGGGCACATCCACCCCGTCGCGGATCGCGTCGGTGCCGAGCAGGCAGGCGTCCTCCTCGGCGCGGAAGATGTCCACCAGGGCGCCCGCCTCAAGCGGGTCCACGTGCTGAGCGTAGAGCGCCAGGCCGCGGTCGGCCAGCGGCCCGGCCAGCCGCTCGTGCACGGCGCGGAGCCTGCGGATGGCGGTGAACAGGCCGACCGCGCCCCCGCCGGCCGCCAGGAACAGCTCGCGGAGCGCCGCGGAGACCTGACGCACGTCGTCTCGCTTCACGTCGGTCACCACGAGTACGCGGCTGTTGGCGGCGTAGTCGAAAGGGGAGGGCAGGCGCAGCAGGCGGGGACTCTCCGCCAGCCGCGCCGCTCCGGTGCGCAGCTCGGCCAGGGCGAAGGGGCTCTCATGCGCTGGATCGGCGAGTGTCGCGCTGGTCACCAGCACGCCGTGGGCGCGACGCAGCACCGTGGCTTCCAGGGGTTCTGTGGGATCGACCCAGTGGCGGCGGAAGGCGGCGTCCGCCAGCCGGTCCTGCGCGAACACCGCCTCGAACCAGTCCACGAAATCCTTGTCGCCGGCCTCGTCGTCTAGCCGCGAGAGCATGGTGCGCCAGGCCGGTAGCTGCATGCGCGCGCGCCGCTCAAGGCCCCGCAGCGCGCCTTCCAGGCGGACGCGCTCGGCGGTGGGCAGCGCGTCGGTCTCCTCGTCCAGCCAGTCCTCCAGCGCCCGGGTCAGCGCCAGCAGCGGCGCTTCCAGCGCGGCGAGGGCGCGGGCGCAGGCGGGGGCGGCCTCCCGCACGGCCTCCACGGGCGGATAGGCCGAACACTCCATGCCCTGGTCCGACGCCTCGGCCCGGGCGCGGAGCTGGGTCAGCAGTGCGGCGAGGAAGGCTTCCACCGGTCCGTGCGGCTGCGAGGCGATCAGCTCTCCGTTATAGTCGCGCGGCGGGGCGATCCGCCCAGACCAGCCTTCGCCGGGCAGCGCGGAGGCGGCGCGGATCGCCTCGATCAGGGCGAGTCGGGCGGGTTCGCGCTCCGCCACCAGCTCGGCCAGCCGCTGCTCCAGGCTGCGGCCGCGGCGGCGACCCTCGGGGCCGCGGACCCAGCGGCGCAGCTCCGCCGCCTCCTGGCCCGACAGGCAAGAGGAGAAGGCGCTGTCGGCGGCGTCGAACAGGTGGTGGCCCTCGTCGAAGACGATGCGCTTCAGGCTGGCCGTCTCGTTGTCGCGACGGGGCGCGCCGTCGCGGGGGCGGACGGCGCGCGCGCCGTCGAAGGCGGCGTGGCTCATCACCAGCGCGTGGTTGGCGACCACCAGGTCCGCCTTGCGCGAAGCGCGGATCGCTTTCTCCACGAAGCAGGTGCGGTAGTGGGCGCAGCCGGCGTGCACGCACTCGCCGCGGCGGTCCACCAGGTTGGCGGGGCCGGCGCGGGCGGTCGGGCCTATGGCGAACAGGGTGGGGAGCCAGGCGGGAAAGTCGCCGCCGGTCATGTCGCCATCACGGGTGAGGCGCGCCCAACGGGCGGTGAGGCCGGCGCCTATTACGTCGCCGCCCCCTGAGAGCGCGGCTTGAGACAGCTCCTGATAGTTGAGCAGGCACAGGTAGTTCTCCCGGCCTTTTCGCACCACCGCTTTGCGGGCGCGGGTGGCGGGATCGGGGTAAACGGCGTGGCTCTCCCGCTCGATCTGACGCTGCAAAGCCCGTGTGTAGGTGGACACCCACACCGCCGGCCCGTTCGCTTCCGCCCAGAGCGAGGCGGGGGCGAGGTAGGCCAGGGTCTTGCCGGTGCCGGTGCCCGCCTCCGCCAGCATCAGGCGCGGCTGGCCTTCGGTCTCCGGGGGCGAGAAGGCGAAGGCGATCTCGGCGGCGAACTCCGCCTGGGCGGGGCGCGCCTCGTCGAGGCCCGCGCGGGAGAGCATGGCGGTGAGCCGGTCGCGGGCGGCCTCGGAGGTGACGGGAGCGGAGCCGGGCTGGCCCTCCGGCGCCTGGTCCTCCCACTCCGGCAGGCGTGACCAGACGTCTAGGCCGGAGCCACGGGCGGCGTGCTTCAGGGGTCCGCGCTCTAGCGCCTGGACCACGGGGGCGCCCCAGGCCCAGCCGGCGCGCTGCAGGGTCAGGGCAGTGGCCAGCGCCTCCTCGCGGCTGGGGCGGGGCGAGGCGGCCAGCTCGTCCAGCAGGACGTCGGCGATCTCGCGCAGGGCCGCCGCCTGCGCCTCGACTCCCTTCGGCTCGGGTCGGCCGAGCGCGCGGGCCAAACCGACGGCGGATGGCGCGCAGCTC
>CAXUEN010000223.1:0-3387 GCA_964249945.1 uncultured Caulobacteraceae bacterium
CCCCGGCGTCGAAGACCACAAGGTGCTGGGCCGCCCGGTTGGCCCGGGCCTCCGCCTGCAGCAGCACCTGGAACAGGGCTTCTGGACCGTAGATCTGGGCCGGCCGCAGGGCCTGGACCGCGCCCAGCGGGGCCGCCGCCGTGCCGCCGGGAACCTCGGCGGTGAACAGCGTCAGGCCGCCGAGCCGGGTGGCCCGCAGCACCGGCTCGCCCATGTCGTTGCGGTAGATGACGTCGCCCCTAGGGCCCGGCGAGGCGCTCAGCGCCCACAGCTCGGCGCTGTCGTCGAACTTGATAACGGCCCGCCGGCCGCCGCTCCGGTCCAGAACGAAGCTCCCGCCCTGCTCGGACTCGTAGCGGGCGACCACAGGCAGGGCGTCCGTCCCCGGCTTGGCCCCCCCGCCGAACAGGAAGGCCCGCAGACTGGCGGGTTCGGCCAGGGCTGCGGAGGCATGGCAGCAGAGCGCCAAGCCGACACAGGCGCCTGACACGACCTTTGCACGCGGGAACATCACCTTAGCCGATGCCGTCAGACTGGGGCGGTTTTGGGACGCAGGCCAGCGGCCATCCGCCGCCCCGCCCGCGCCGGCCCCGACGCGTCAGCCCAGCATGTACTGGCCGCCGTTGGCGGTGACGGTGGAGCCGGTGATGAAGGCGGCGTCCTCCCGAGCCAGAAAGGCGACGCAGGCGGCGATCTCCTCGGCCCGGCCCAGCCGGCCGACGGGGATGGAGGCCACGATCTTGTCCAGCACGGTGTGGGGGATCCCCGACATCATCTCAGTGTCGATGTAGCCAGGCGCCACGGCGTTGACGGTGATCCCCTTGTTGGCGGTCTCCTGGGCCAGGGCCTTGGTGAAGCCGATGACGCCCGCCTTGGCGGCGGAGTAGTTGGTCTGGCCCATCTGGCCCTTCTGGCCATTGACGGAGGAGACGTTGATGATGCGGCCGTAGCCCCGCTCGCGCATGCCCTCGATGACCTGGCGGCTCATGTTGAAGATGGAGGCAAGATTGACGTAGATGACCTCGTTCCACTGCTGCGGCGTCATCTTGTGCAGCATGGCGTCGCGGGTGATGCCGGCGTTGTTCACCAGCACCTCCACCGGGCCGAGCCTGTCCTCGACCTCCCCCACTGCGCGGACGCAGTCGTCGAAGTTGCCGACGTTACCCTTGACCACCATCACACCGACCTCGTCGGCGCAGGCCTTGGCGGCTTCCTCGTTGCCTGCGTAGCCCACCGCCACCCGGAAGCCGTCCGCCTTCAGGCGCTCGGCGATCGCACGCCCGATGCCACGGGTTCCCCCGGTGACGAATGCCGTTCTGGCCATAGAAAATCGCTCCCTGGACGTGTGTCGATGCGGGTCTGCCGCCCGCGCGTGACGCCTAACGCGCCATCAGAGCCTTTCGACGCAGACCGCCACGCCCATTCCGCCCCCGACGCACAGAGTCGCCAGGCCCTTGGCCGCATCCCGACGCTTCATCTCGTAGAGCAGGGTGGTGAGGATACGCGCCCCTGAGGCGCCGATCGGGTGGCCGATGGCGATGGCCCCGCCGTTCACGTTGACCCTGGCGGGATCGAGGCCCAGCTCGCGCACCACGCATAGCGACTGGGCGGCGAAGGCCTCGTTGGACTCGATCAGGTCCAGCTCCTCGAACGACCAGCCGGCCTTCTTCAGCGCCATGCGGCTGGCGGGGATCGGGCCCGTGCCCATGATCTCCGGCTCCACGCCGGCGTTGGCCCAGCTGGCGATGCGCGCCAGAGGCGTGATCCCCCGCCGCCTGGCCTCCTCGGCCGTCATCACCACCAGGGCGGCGGCGCCGTCGTTCAGGCCCGAGGCGTTGCCGGCGGTCACCGAGCCCTGCTTGTCGAAGGCGGCCTTCAGCCCGGCCATGGCCTCGTAGGTCGAGCCCGCGCGGATGTACTCGTCCTTGTCCACCACCGTGTCGCCCTTGCGGCCGGCGATCGTCACCGGCGCGATCTCGTCGTCGAAGCGGCCGGCCTTCTGGGCCGCCTCGGCGCGGTTCTGGGAGGCGGCGGCGAAACGGTCCTGGTCCTCGCGGGTGATCTGCCAGCGCGAGGCGATGTTTTCCGCGGTGTTGCCCATGTGGTAGCCGTGGAAGGCGTCCCACAGCCCGTCCTTGATCATGGTGTCGACCATGTTGAGGTCGCCCATCTTCTTGCCGTTGCGCAGGTGCGCGGCGTGGGGCGACTGGCTCATGCTCTCCTGCCCGCCGGCCACCACCACCTCGGCGTCGCCGCCGACAACCTGCTGGTAGGCCAGGGCCACGGCGCGGAGCCCTGAGCCGCACAGCTGGTTCAGGCTCCAGGCCGGCGCCTCCACCGGCACGCCCGCCTTGATCGAAGCCTGGCGCGCCGGCCCCTGGCCCGCGCCGGCCTGCAGCACCTGGCCCAGGATCACCTCGTTCACCTCCGCGGCCTCGACGCCCGCCCGCTTCAGGGCGGCCCTGATCGCCAGGGCGCCGAGCTCGTGCGCCGGCAGCCCGGAGAGCGCGCCGTTGAAGGAGCCCACCGGCGTGCGGGCGGCCGAGGCGATGACGATGTCAGGCATGGATCAGGACCTCCGGCCGGCGCGGCTTGGCGCTGCAGTCCAGCTTTTGTGTGGCACAGGCGGTCAACCCGGTCACGCGCCGTCTGGCCGTGCACGCCCCAGGAGAGCGCTGGCGGACCCTACGCCCTGCCCCCTATATGAGGGTCAGAGCCGCCCGGGACCAGATGGCGGCCAATGGAGGTGAGCGTGGCGGAAACCGGCCCGGGCGAGGACAGGCTGGACCAATCTGCGCCCAGCCCCGCCAAGAGCGACGGCGGACAGATCGTCATCAAGAAGTACGCCAACCGGCGGCTCTACAACACCGGTTCCAGCTCCTACGTCACGCTGGAACACCTGGCGGAGATGGTGAAGCAAGGCGTGGACTTCGTCGTCTACGACGCGCGCACCAACGACGACATCACCCGCCAGGTGCTGACGCAGATCATCTTCGAGGCCGAGAACTCCGGCCAGAACATGCTGCCGATCCAGTTCCTGCGCCAGCTGATCAAGCTCTACGGCCACCAAATCCAGGCCTTCGTGCCGGGTTACCTGGAGATGTCGCTGGACGCCTTCGCCAAGCAGCAGGACAGCCTGCGCGAGCAGGTGGGCGGCGCGGTCGGCAGCGGATTCGCCAAGCCGTCCTTCCCGGGCGCCGAGGGCTATCGCCTGTTCGAGGAGCAGGTGCGCCAGAACATGGCCCTGTTCGACCGGGCCATGAAGATGTTCACGCCCTTCCCGCTCAGCCGTCCGGAGGAGGCGGCGAGCCGCCCGGCGCCACCGCCGGCCGCTGCCGCCCCGCCGGAGACCGCTGGCGTTGACTCGCTGGCGGACATGAAGAGCCG
>CAXUEN010000223.1:3397-4645 GCA_964249945.1 uncultured Caulobacteraceae bacterium
CACGCCTTTCGCCTACGCCCGGCCGGACGAGGCGCTCTCGCGCCCCGCCGCGGCCCACCAGCCGCCGGTTACCGCCCCCTCCCCTGCATCGCCTTCGGAAGCCGCGGGCGCAGAGTCTCTGGCGGAGATGAAGAGCCGGCTGGACGAGATGCAGCGCCAGATCGAGCGGCTGGCCGGCAAGGGCTGAGTCCCCCGCCTCCCGCCTGAACCTCAAAAAGCCGGAATGGCGCGCCTAAGCGGCGGTCGCGCCCCCCGCGCCTCCACCGCTCCGCCCAGTCCAGGTCCCTTAATGTCCCGACTCCTCCGCCGGTCCCTCGCCGCCGGCGCCGCCTTGCTCCTGCTCCAGAGCCAGGCCGCCCAGGCCGCCCAGGCCGGTCCTGCGCCCCCGCCGGCTCAGCGCGACACGGTCTGGCCGCAGAGCTATAGCGACCTTCCGGCCGATCCCTCCGTGCGTTTCGGCGTGCTGCAGAACGGGATGCGCTACGCCCTGATGCACAACGCGACGCCCAGCGGGCAGGTGTCGCTGCGCCTGCGCATAGGCTCCGGCTCGCTGGAGGAGAGCGATGCGCAGCAGGGCCTGGCCCACATGCTGGAGCACATGGCCTTCAAGGGCTCCATCCACGCGCCCAACGGCGAAATGGTCAAGATGCTGGAGCGGGTGGGCCTGAGCTTCGGCGGCGACACCAATGCGCGCACCGGCTTCACCGACACCGTCTACCAGCTCGACCTGCCCCAGGGCGATTCCAGGACGCTGGACGTCGGGCTGACGCTGCTGAGCGACGTCGGGAGCGGCCTGCTGCTGGAGCCCAAGGCGCTGGACGGCGAGCGCGGCGTGGTGCTGTCTGAGGAGCGGCTGCGCGACACCCCCGACTACGAGGTCGGCAAGGCGCGGCTGGCCTTCCAGCTGAAAGGCCAGCTCGCCGCCGAGCGGCTGCCCATCGGCAAGGTCCAGGTGGTGCAGACCGCGCCCGCCAGCCTGGTGCGCGCCTTCTACGCCGCCAACTACCGCCCCGACCGCGCCACCCTGATCACGGTGGGCGACTTCGACCCCGCAGCGATGGAGTCCGACATCCGCCGCCTGTTCGGCGGCTGGCGCGGGGTGGGGCCGTCGACCGCGGCGCCGGACCTCGGCCAGCCCGCCCGGCGCGGCGAGGCGACCCAGCTGGTGGTGCGCAAGGGCGCCTCCCCCTCGCTGGTGATCGCCTGGGCCAGTCCCCACGACGACACGCCCGACAGCCTGACCAAGGA
>CAXUEN010000224.1:0-4644 GCA_964249945.1 uncultured Caulobacteraceae bacterium
GCACGGGCGGGTTCAAGGCCGTCGAGCGGGACGCCGACGGCTGCGCGCTGGTCGCCTACGCCCCCGGCAAGGGCGCCGCCGGCACGGGCGATGATCTCATCCGCGTACGCGCCCGCTCGGTCATCGGCGCAGACGGCGCCCGCAGTCAGGTAGCGCAGCAGACCATCAGAGGCGGCGGCCGCACCAAGTGCGTCTTCGCCTATCACGAGATCATCCGCGCCCCCTCCGATGGACGCGGCGGCTTCGACGGGCGGCGTTGCGACGTCTTCTACCAGGGTCAGCTCTCGCCGGACTTCTACGCCTGGATCTTCCCGCACGGGGAGACAGCCAGCATCGGTGTGGGCAGCGCCCGCAAGGGCTTCTCGCTCCGCGGCGCCATCAAGGCGCTCCGCGCCTCCACCGCGCTCGACGGCTGCGAGACGGTCCGAACCGAAGGCGCGCCGATCCCGCTGAAGCCGCTGAAGCGCTGGGACAACGGGCGCGACGTCCTGCTGGCCGGGGACGCGGCGGGCGTGGTCGCCCCAGCGTCCGGCGAGGGCATCTACTACGCCATGGAGGGCGGGCGGCAGGCCGCGCTGGCGGTCGACCGGTACCTCGCCACCGGCGACGCCCGGGTGCTCAAGCAGGCCCGGCGCGCCTTCATGCGCGCCCACGGCAAGGTGTTCCTGGTGCTCGGCGTGATGCAGCACTTCTGGTACCGCAGCGACAAGCGACGCGAGGGCTTCGTGAAGATGTGCGCCGACCCCGACGTGCAGCGCCTGACCTGGCAGGCCTACATGAACAAGGAACTGGTGCGCCGCGACCCGGCCGCGCACCTGCGCATCTTCCTCAAGGACATGCGCCACCTGCTCGGCCTCGCCCCCGCGTGACCGGGGCCGCGAGGGCGCCCCTGAATGCGCCTGCAGGCTGAACGTGGCGGGGTTCTTCGCCAGCGGCCACGCCGTGGACTTCGTGCTGCTGGTGATGGCTGTGGAGTTCGCCGTCCTCAGCCTGCGCCGCACCGCGGACCGGTCGAACAGGCTCGACCGGGTGCTCGCGCTGATGCCCGGCGTCTGTATGCTGCTGGCGCTGCGCGCTGCGCTGACGGGCGCGCCCTGGCCGTGGATCGCGGCTGCGCTGGCCGCCTCCTTCCCGTTCCACCTCGCCGACCTGGCGCGGCGCAGGCTTTAGGTTCGCACGAGCAAACTCCGATCGGATTAACCCACCCGCTCATCCCGGCGATGCCGGGACCCAGATCATAAAGCTCCTCGCCTCCGCGAAAGGCGCCATGACGGCCTGCGGCGACGCCCTGCAATCTAGGTCCCGGCATTCCGCCCGGATGAGCGGAGAAATTTAGCCTGGCCTAACCCGTCCGATCGTCACGCCCTGTAGAGCGCGTCGCCCGCTTGCCGCCGAACCTCGCGGCCGAGCACCTCGCCCAGCGCCGCCGCCTCGCCTTCCGAAGCGCACCGCCCCTCGCCTTCGCGCCTCCAGACCTGCGCGCCATCGGGCGTGAGCGCCTCGCCCACGAACCGCATCGCGCCGTCCGACCAGCGGCCGAGCGCGCCGATCGGCGTGCGGCAGGAACCGTCCAGCGCCGAGAGGAAGGCGCGCTCGGTGGTGATCTCCAGCCAGGTGGCCCGATCCTGGATCGGGGCGACCAGGGCGAGCGCCTCGGCGTCGTCGACCCGGGCGGTGATGGCCAGGGCGCCCTGGCCGCAGGCCGAGGGCGTCTCCCACGGGTCGATCAGGCAGCGGGCGTGCCGCTCCAGGCCCAGACGGCGGAGGCCGGAATAGGCCAGCAGGGTGGCGTCGAACGCGCCGTCGGCCACCTTGCGCAGCCGGGTCTCGACGTTGCCCCGCAGCATGGAGACGCGGAAGCCCGGATGGCGCGAGAGCAGCTGCGCCTGGCGGCGCAGGCTGGCCGTGCCGATGTGTGCGCCGTCCGGCAGGGCGGCCAGCGAGTCGACCTCGCCCAGGCAGATCAGCGCGTCGCGGGGGTCTTCACGCTTGGGCGTTCCCGCCAGCACGATGCCTTCCGGCAGCTGGGTCGGCAGATCCTTCATGGAGTGGACGGCGAGCGCGATCCGGCCCGCCAGCATCGCCTCGTCCAGCTCCTTGGTGAACAGGCCCTTCCCGCCGGCCTCGGTGAGGGTGCGGTCCTGGATGCGGTCGCCGGAAGTGACGATGGGCGTGATCTCGAAGCTGCGGCCCGGGTTGGCGGCGGCCAGGGCGTCGCGCACCAGTCCGGTCTGGACCAGCGACAGGGGCGAGCCGCGGGCCCCGATGTAGACCGTGGACGCCATGCCGCTCACCCGCGCTTGATGAGGTCGACCAGGGTGGCGAGATGCTCGGGCCTGGCCTCCGGCGTGATCCCGTGGCCGAGGTTGAACACGTGCGGCGAGCAGCGGAAGGCCTCGATCACCTGGCGCGCTCCCGCCTCCAGCGCCGCGCCGCCGCAGACCAGCAGCATCGGGTCCAGCGCGCCCTGCAGCGCCATGCCGCGCGGCGCCTCGGCCCTCGCGAAGGCGGCGGGGGTCTGCGTGTCGACGCCGAGCGCCGTGACGCCGGTCTCCCGGGCGTAGCGGCCGATCAGGGCGCCGGAGCCGCGCGGGAAGCCGATCACCGGGACGTCGACGCCCAGCGCCCGCAGCCGCGCCATCAGCGCCGCCGTCGGCTTCAGGATCATGCGCTCGAACAAGGGCTCGGATAAGCCTTCCGCCCAGCTCTCGAACACCTGCAGGCAGTCCGCGCCCGCCTCCACCTGGGCCTGCAGGTGGCGCGCCGTGGCCTCCACCAGCACGGCCAGCAAGGCGTCCACCTCGGCCGGGCGCTCGTAGGCGGTGCGGCGCGCCAAGTCCTTGTCGCCGCCCTTGCCCTGGATCATGTAGGTCGCGACCGTCCACGGCGCGCCGGCGAACCCGATCAGCGCCTTTTCCCTTGGCAGCTCGGCGCGGAGCCGCCGCACCGTCTCGTAGACGGGCTCGAGGAACGGGACGACCCGGTCCACGTCGCCGAAGTCCCAGCGCTCCAGCCCGGCCATGGGCTCCAGCCGCGGCCCTTCCCCCTCCACGAACCACACCTTGCGGCCGAGCGCGTCGGGCAGGACCAGGATGTCGGAGAACAGGATAGCGGCGTCCAGGTCGAAGCGGCGGAGCGGCTGCAGCACCGCCTCTACCGCCAGGTCGGGGGTGTAGCAGAAGCTCAGGAAGTCCTTCGCCCGGGTGCGCAGCTGCCGATACTCCGGCAGGTAGCGGCCGGCCTGGCGCATGATCCACACCGGCGGCGGGTCGATCCGTTCACCCTTCAGCACCCGGATCATCGTCGGGGCGGCCGTGTCGACCCGTGCGGGAGGACCGTCCAGAACCTTGGTCGTCAAGCCGGCGCCTCGTGATCCAACAGAATGTGACGGCGGACGCGCCGCAGGAACAGCCAGACCAGCAGCAGCACGAAGGGTGCGGCCAGCCCGGTGGTCAGGACGGGGTCGATCCCGGGCCGCAGCCGCTCCAGCCCCTCCACCAGCACCTTGAGCAGCCCCAGCGCATAATAGGAGATGGCCGCCGCCGACAGGCCCTCCACCGTTTCCTGCAGGCGAAGCTGCAGCTGCGCGCGCCGGTCCATGGACTGGAGCAGCGAGGCGCTCGTGGCCTCCGCGGCGATGTCCACCCGGGCGGCGAGCATCTGGGTGGTGCGGGCGACGCGGGCGATCACGTCGCGCTGGCGCTCGGTCGCCGCCTCCACCGTGCGCATGGCCGGGGCGAGGCGGCGCTCCATGAACTCGCGGATGCTGGGGCGGCCGCCGAGCGCGCGCTCGTTGAACTGGCCGATCCGCTCGCGCACCAGGCCGTGATAGGCTCTGGAGGCGGCGAAGCGGAAGCCGGTGGCCGCCGCCAGGGCCTCGGCCCGGCCGGCCAGCCCGGCCAGGTGCGACAGAAGCGCCCGGTCGGCCTCCACGCCCCCGGCCTGCACCACCTGGGCGGCGGCCTCGGCGGCCTCGGCCTCCATCTGCGCGATCTCGACGGCGCTGGCGGTGGCCATGGGGAAGGCCAGCAGCGCCAGCAGGCGGTAGGTCTCGATCTCGAACAGCTGCTGGATGATGCGGCCGGCGAACACGGGGCCGCCCGCCTCCTGCACCAGCACGAAACGGGTGAAGCCGTCCGGCCCCGGGCGGAAGTCGGTGAACACCTGCAGCGCGCCCCCGGCCAGCTCGGACGAGACGAGGTCGGCTTCCGCGAACACCGACACCTTGGGCGCGGCCTCCACCAGGGCGACGTGGGCGGCCGCCAGCACCTCGCCCGGCAGGGCGGCGAGCCAGTCCTGCGGGGCGACGTCCAGCGCCGTAGCGACGAAGGCGCCGGGCTCGTCCGCAGGCGCGGGGCGGAACACCGTCCAGGTGGAGACCTCGGAGTGGCGCTCCCAGCGCAGCCGCCAGGTCCCACCGTCCACGATGCACCAGCGCGCCTCCGGCCCCGGCTCGCCGGCGCCCAGCTTGCGGCACAGCAACGCCATGTGCGCCCGGTCGCTGGCGACGCCGCCCTCCCCCGAGATCGTGGTGATCCGGGAGGCGAGCAGCGGGGCCTTGGCGGGCGTGGACGGGCGGGCGTGGGCTTCCGCCAGCAGCTGGTCCCGCTCGGCGTGGAAGCGCCATCGCGATGGGGATGGGGT
>CAXUEN010000225.1:0-267 GCA_964249945.1 uncultured Caulobacteraceae bacterium
GGTCGTGCACGTGCAGGATGCCTATGGGGCGGGCGTCCTCAAGCACGAACAGCACCGTAATGCGGCTTTCGTTCATTTCGTGCAGCGCTTCGGCGGCGAGGGTCGCGGGACTGACGGTATGAGGGGCGGGGGTCATGATCTCGGCGGCGGTATGACCCATCAGGCCCGCCATGTGGCGTCGCAGGTCGCCGTCGGTGATGACGCCCAGCAGGCAGCCGTGCTGGTCCACCACGCCCGCGCAGCCGAACCGCTTCTCGGTCATGGTGA
>CAXUEN010000225.1:277-584 GCA_964249945.1 uncultured Caulobacteraceae bacterium
GGGTGGTAGAGCTTGAAGTCGCTGTGGCTGAAGCCCCGCCGCTCCAGCAGCGCCACCGCCAGGGCGTCGCCCAGCGCCATCTGCAGGGTGGTCGAGGTGGTGGGGGCGTCCACCGCCTCGGCCGCCTCGGGCGTGTCGGGCAGCAGCAGCAGCCTGTCCGCTGCGCGGCCGAGCGCGCTGTCGGGCCGGGCGGTCATGGCGACCAGGGGGATGGCGAAGCGCTTGGCGTAGGCGACGACGTCGGCGAGTTCCTTCGCTTCGCCGGACTTGGACAGGGCCAGCACGGCGTCGTCGGCGGAGATCATGC
>CAXUEN010000225.1:594-4635 GCA_964249945.1 uncultured Caulobacteraceae bacterium
GGGCTTCCGCCGCGTGCACGAACATCGCCGGCGTTCCGGTGGAGGCCAGGGTGGCGGCGATCTTGCGCGCTACGTGGCCGGACTTGCCGACGCCGGTGCAGACTAGGCGGCCCTTCAGGTGGAAGACCAGCTCGGCGGTCTGGGTGAACGGGCCGCCGAGGTCCTCGGCCAGCCGCACGAGGGCGTCGGCCTCGGCCTGCAGCACGCGGCGGGCGACCTGCAGCGCATCCGGCGCCGCCACGGGGACGGTGGCCGCCCTCACAGCAGGCCCGGCTTCTTCGCCGGCTGGTCCTGGGCTGGACGGAGCTTGGGCTGGCGGGCCTGCGCGTCGGCCGTGGTCTCGTGGCCGAAAGGGGCGGGCGAGCGCCGCCCCTGGCCCTGGGGCGCGACGAGCGCCAGGGCCACCATGGCGACGATGGCCAGGGCCGTCAGCGAGAAGAACACCCGGTCGGACATGGACCCGGTGTCTACTGCGCACAGGCCGAAAGGGGAAACCGGTTTCGGCGAGGGCGCGAGCGCCAAGAGCGCATGTCCGGCCGTTATCATGCAACATAGGCGCAGCCCGCCGGGGTGGTAGGGTGACCCTCGACCTGGAGGGCTCCACCGTGACCGCGCAAATCCTGCTCGCCGTCCTGCTTTTCATCGCGGTAGTCACCCTGCTGAAGGGCGTCGGCATCAACCAGGAATACCAGCGCGCCGTCATCTACCGCATCGGCCGGCTGGCCGCGCCCAAGGGGCCGGGGCTCTACTGGCTGATCCCTTATCTGGACCGGGCGGTGAAGGTGGACCTGCGCACCGTCACCGTCTCGCTGCCCACCCAGGAGACCATCACCAAGGACGGGGTGGCGGTGAAGGTCAACGCCACCTTGTGGCACAAGATCGTCGATCCCGTGCTGGCGGTGAACGCGGTGCGCGAGCGCGATGTGGCCGTGCTGCAGGCGGCGGAGACGTCTCTGCGCGACGCCATCGGCCAGCACGAGCTGGACCACCTGCTGAAGGACCGGCTGGGCGTCAACGCCAAGCTGATGGACATGCTGAGCCGCGCCGCCCTGAAGTGGGGTGTGGAGATCGACGCAGTGGAGATCCGCGACCTGGACATTCCCGAGCAGATGCAGCGCGCCCTGGCCCGGGAGGCCGAGGCGACGCGCGAGGCCAAGGCCCGCATCATCAAGGCCGAGGGCGAGCTGGCGGCCGCCCAGACCCTGGTGGAGGCCGCCCGCTCCATCGGCGCCACCCCCGGCGCCCTGGACCTCCGCCGCCTGCAGACCATCGCGGAGGTCGGGGCGGAGCACAACTCCACCATCGTCATCGCCTTGCCGGACGCCATGGCCGCCACCGGCGCCCAGATCGGCGCGGCGCTGGGGCAGCACCGGCCGGTGGCCTGAGCAACGCCTCTCAGAGACTTGACGCGGCGCGCTGGCGCCCACACCAGAGCGCCACCCGTCGAGCCGCTGAAGGACTGCCCATGCCCATCCTCGTCCTGCTGCGCCATGGCCAGAGCGCCTGGAACCTTGAGAACCGCTTCACCGGATGGGTGGACGTGGACCTTACGGCGCAGGGGGAGGCCGAGGCGCGGCGCGGGGGCGAGCTGATCGCCCAGGCCGGCGTGGCCTTCGACCGGGCCTACACCTCGGTGCTGACCCGGGCGATCCGCACCTGCAACATGGCGCTCCGCCTGTCGGGCCAGCTGTTCATCCCGGTGGTCAAGGACTGGCGGCTGAACGAGCGCCACTACGGGGGCCTGACCGGGCTGGACAAGGCGCAGACGGCGGCGAAGCACGGGGAGGCGCAGGTGCGGGTCTGGCGTCGCTCCTACGACATTCCGCCCCCTCCGCTCGCCCCCGGCAGCCCTTACGACTTCCACGCCGACCGTCGCTACGCGGGCGTCGCCATCCCCGACACCGAGAGCCTGAAGACCACGCTGGAGCGGACGCTGCCGTATTGGCGGGCCGAGATCGCCCCCAGGCTCCAGTCAGCCGAGACCCTGCTGGTGGCCGCTCACGGCAACTCGTTGCGCGCCATCGTCAAGCACCTGTTCCAGGTCGCCGACGACCAGATCGTGGCAGTGGAGATCCCCACCGGCAATCCGCTGCTGATCGAGCTGGACGCAGGCCTGAGGCCGACGAGCGCGCGCTATCTCGACCAGGCGCGCGCGACGGCGCTGCCGACCTGACGGCGACCGTCCGCGCGGACGACACCCCGCGTTAACCAAGACCTGCTCCCCTGCCGGCGTCCGAGCGCGGAAGCTGAGCATGGATTTCACCGACACGTCGCGGCTGCTAGCCGAGCAGGTGGTGCAGGACTTCGCCACCCAGGGCCGGCACCTGTTCGCCGAGCCGCTGAACCCCTGCGCCGCCGCCGAGCTGCTGGCCGACATCCGTGCGGCCCGGCGCTTCGACGCCAGCCTGTTCCTCAGCGAACAGGCCTTCGACGCCAACCCGCAACACACCGGCGTCAACCCGCGCCCGGGGCGCAACCTGCTGGATCGCTTCGAGGACCGGCTGGGCTTCGTGGAGGACGCGCCCGCGATCACCGTCGCCCTCACGGCCCTGCTGGGACCGGGCTACCGCGTGCTAAACCGCAAGATCGTCTGCGGCGTGCCCGCCCGCTCGGTGCCCGGATGGCTGTCCCGCCGCATCGCCGGCGATCCCGTGAACAACCTGGGCGCCTATGTCCGGCCTGAGGTTCGCGACGTAACCTATTTCTATGGCATAGATTTCCACCAAGACCTGATCGACTACAAGGACCGCGAGGCCGACTTCCTCACCCTCTACGTCTACCTGCATCCGGTCGGCCCGCAGGACGCGCCCCTGCACCTGCTGGACGGCAGCCATGCGCTGGGCGCTTCCGTCTTCCCCCACGACCTGGAGCGCGAGGGGCCCGCCGTCTGGCGCTACCGCAACGGCGTCCATGGCGAGGCGCAGGTGCGCCAGCGGGTGCTGACGGGGGAGACCGGCTTCGCCGCCCTGTGGCACGCCTGCACCCTGCACGGCACCCAGCCGGACGCCGCCGACCACGAGCGCATCTCGCTGCGCTACCTATTCGCGCCCGCCCCGGGCCGCACCGGCCGGATCGCCGAGGTGAACGAGACCGTCCGCGGCCCGCTCAGCTTGGCGTCGACCCGCGTGGACCAGGCCGAGGAAGGCGCCGCACGCCTCAACCACAACGCCCACAACCAGGCCTGAAGCGCCCGATGCTGGCCATCCTGCAGGCGCGCATGAGTTCCACCCGCCTGCCGGGCAAGGTCCTGCGCCCCATCCTCGGCCAGCCCATGATCGGCCGCCAGATCGAGCGCCTGCGCCGCGCGCGCGGGATCAGCCGCATCCTGGTCGCCACCAGCAGCCGTGAGGATGACGACATACTCGCCGACTATGGCCACGAGCTGGGCGTGCAGGTGCATCGTGGCGAACTCTCCGACGTGCTCGACCGCTTCCACGGCGCCCTGGCCGCAGCAGGGCGTCCCGAGCACTTCCTGCGCCTCACCGCCGACTGCCCCCTCGCCGAGCCCGCGGTCATCGACCTGTGCATCGACCGCCATCTGGAGACGTGCGCCGACTACACCCACAACTCGCCGGGGTGGACCTTCCCCAAGGGCCTGGACGTGGAGGTCTGCCGCACCGAGGTGCTGGAGGCGGCCTGGGGCGAAGCCTGCAGCCCCTACGACCGGGAGCACGTCACCCCCTTCATCTACGCTCGCCCGGACCGCTTCCGCATCGCCCAGGTGACGCGCGACCCGCCGCTCCGCTTCCGCTGGACGGTGGACACGGCGGAGGACTTCGCCTTCGCCCACGACGTCCATGCGGCGCTCTACCCGCACAAGCCCGACTTCGGCCTGAACGACGTGCTGGCCTGGCAGGCCGAGCATCCGCACCGGGTGCTGGTGAACGAAGCGGCGTGAGCGTCCGCCTGCGCCGCCTCGCCGCTGCGGACGGGCCGCGGGTGCTGGCGTGGCGCAACTCGCAGGAGGTGGCCGCCTACATGTACGGCGACCACGCCATCGCCGAGGCGGAGCACGCCCGGTGGCTGGACGCGGCCCTGACC
>CAXUEN010000226.1:0-4625 GCA_964249945.1 uncultured Caulobacteraceae bacterium
CATCCAGTTCGGTCTCAGGCGGCTCGCGCGTAAGTAGGCTTTTGAGTCAGGCTCTGAGAGATCAGGCTGCGCCGTTAGTCGGTCGCCTGTAGATCTTAAACGCACCAGACGCCGCTAGGAACCCGCACCACCAAGGGCTACGTGCTCAAGGTCGATCATCGAGGGGGCGAAAACACGAAGACGGGGAAGTTTCATAACACGTTGATCGCTTCACCCCCGAGTATAAGAGCGACAGCCTCGGGCTCAAACCATGAGAACTAGACGGCGCAATGAGGCGATTAGCAGAGGGTCAGCTCCTCCGTGTTCGAATGTTGCTGCAGGCGCGGGACGAGGTCGGCGACGGTTTCCACCAGCAAATCCGCACCGGCTACCCGGAGGCGCCGGCCAGCGGCCGTCAGGCGTTCCGCCCGGTCAGCGGGGGAGAGCGCCGCGAAGGCTTTGCGGGGGAGACCGATGAGATTGCCGCTGGCGACGACGCCCACGGTGAAGCATCCCGCCGCACGGCCTTCCGCGACGCCCGCCTCTGCATCATCCACCTTGATCACCCGAGACGTCGGCCAGACGCCCAGATCGACGCACGCCTTGTAGACCATGAGCGGGGAAGGCCGCCCTTCAAACGTCTCTCCAGAGCAGACGAGGTGGTCCGGAGCGTAGCCTTGCTCAGCCGCGCGAACCAGGACAGGCGCCATCATCTCGCGGGTATAGCCTGTCGAGGAGGCGATCTTCAGGCCGCCTGCTCGGAGCGCGGCCGCCGTTTCCGCGGCGCCGGAATCAGTTCGGCGGCGTCCGCCGCGGCGTCCCGCATCAGGGGTCCGAGGTCCTGCATCAGCGAGGCGAAATCCCGTTCACCGGGAGGCGCGCCGGTGGCGGCCTTCCAGCGGGCGTTTGTCTCGGGCTGGGCCAGCAGGGCTCGGAAGTGGACGTCCTTGGTCTTTTCCATTTCGGCGCGGGCCGCGGTCTCGTCCAGCTCTACGCCCCGCCGGCTGAACGCTTCGACCATGGTCGACATCGGCGCGCAGCAGCCGAAGTCGACCATGGTGCCGGCCCAGTCGAAGATCACCAGATCGAAAGCCCTGGACATCGCGTCGGTCACGTTCGCAGCTCCCCGAAAAGATCTGCCAACACCTCTTCCCCCAGGGCGAAGCCGATGGATGCACCCGCGCCCGTGGTGACCATCGCCAGCCGCACGCCCGGCATGCGCGCCTCGACAACGACGCCGCAGCCGGGCGCCGGAGCATAGGTTCCCGTCCACCGTTCGATTACGCTGGGCGCGCGTCGCCCGAAAACCGCCTCGAACTCGTCCAGGATCAGCCGGTCGACCGCGTCGGATGCGAACGGCGAGGGCGTGGCGCCATAGTGGTGGCTGTCGCCCACCACCAGGCTGTCATCGGCGCTCTGCACCACGATCAGGTGCACGCCATGTCTGAGATGGTGCGGCTGCTCGGCGTCCAGGCAGGCCGCCAGGGCACCCGCCTCGGGCAGGGCGGCGTAGCCGGCGTATCGCACGAGGCCGAGGTCCGACATCACACCGGCCGACAGCCTGAAGCCCGGGTCCTCCAGACGCAGCATCTGCAACCGGCACCGGGTCACCCCGAGCGCTGCGATCCGATCAGGGAACAGGCTGACCACGTCGTCGCCAGGACACACCACGATCGCCTCGGCGCGGACTTCGCCACGGGCCGTCACGATGCGGGAGGTCTCGACGCCCAGCGCGGCGGTCTGACGGAGAAAACGCACCTGATGGCGCTCTTCAAGCCAAGTCGCCATCTGCGGAATCGCCTGGCGCGACTCGACCCTCAGTTCGTGCGGGCTCCAGAGCGCGGCCAGGACGCCTGAAGTGGCCAGCTCCGGCTGTACCGCCCTGAGCTCTTCCGGGCTCAGCAAGCGGCACTCTTCCGCCATGTCCGTCGCCATGAAGGCTTCCAGCACGGCGACCGACTAAAGCCTGCGGACCGGCAGCCGCAGCCCCTCATGAAGGAGCGGCAGGCCGGCGTCGGCGGCGATTTCCGCCCAGACGTCCCGCGAATGGCGCGCACGCCGCCACATCTCGCCCGCGGCTTGACCAGTCACGGTCACGAAGCCGAAGTTTTGGACTGACGCGCCGTTGGCCTGGGCGTTCCGGTCGATCACCACCACGCGCTTGCCCCGCCGCGCCGCAGCGAGCGCGCATCCAAGTCCGACGATGCCCGCGCCGACAACGGCGAGATCGAACTTTGAGTCCGGTGACATACTTCACGCAAAGGCGGATAGCGGACGATAAGTAGATCATAGACGTGTGACAGTTCTCAGACGGAGGTCACCGGCGCGAAAGCGCGATTGGTGGTCGTTGTCACTCCCCTGTTACAGGAACCGCCTAACTTGCTACGCCAGTCCAGTCAGTCCAGAGAACATCTGGGAGAGGGTCGCGATGGCGGGCAGGCTTGCGCGACGTCTTGCGACGGCCAACCCGGTCGTCTTTACTCTGGTCGCGGGACTTACGGGGTTCTCCGCCTACTTTTCCATGTACGCCTTCAGGAAGCCGTTCTCGGCGGCGACCTTCGGCGTGGTGCACGGCTGGCCGTTCGCGCTGGACTACAAGATCGCCTTGGTGATCGCCCAGGCGGCCGGCTACGCCGTCTCCAAGCTGATCGGCGTCAAGGTGATCGCCGAGATCCACCCCGCCCGGCGCGGGATGGCGATCCTGGGGCTGATCGGAACGGCCTGGCTGGCGCTGGTCGTCTTCGCCGTGACGCCGGCGCCCTGGAACGTGGCCGCCCTGTTCTTCAGCGGCCTGCCGCTCGGCATGATCTGGGGCTTGGTGTTCGGCTACATGGAGGGGAGGCGGGTGTCCGAGGTGTTGGGCGCGGTGCTGTGCGCCAGCTTCATCCTCTCCTCCGGCGTGGTGAAGTCGATGGGCGCCTGGATGATGCAGGCGGCGCACGTCTCGCCGTTCTGGATGCCGGCGGCCACGGGCGGGCTCTTCCTTCCCCTGCTGTTCGCCTCGGTCTGGGTACTGGGCCAGTTGCCGCCGCCGAACGCACGGGACGAGGCGGAGCGCGTCAGGCGCGACCCGATGAGCGGCGAGGAGCGTTCGGCCTTCCTGCGGGCCTATGCGCCTGGCGTCGTGCTGCTCGTCCTCGCCTATGTGATGCTCACCGCGTTCCGCGACTTCCGCGACAACTTCGCCGCCGAAATCTGGGCCTCTTTGGGCTACGGCAAGGAGGTCGGCGTCTTCAGCGCCAGCGAGCTGCCGGTCGCGGCCAAATCCCTGGTGGCGCTCGGCGCGGTCATGGTCGTGCGCGACAACCGCCGGGCGCTGATGGTCATCCAGGGCATAGTCCTCGCAGGCTTCCTGCTGCTGGGCGGCTCGACCCTGGCCTTCCAGGCGCATCTGCTGTCGCCGCTGGCCTGGATGATCCTGTCCGGGGCCGGGCTCTACATGGGCTACACGCCATTCAACGCCATGCTGTTCGACCGGCTGGTGGCCTTCAGCGGGCGGGTGGCCAATGCGGGCTTCCTGATCTACGTGGCCGACGCTTCGGGCTATCTCGGCAGCGTGTGGCTGCTGCTCTGGCGCAACTTCGGCGGCGTGAAGCTCGACTGGCTGCAGTTCTTCACGCTCAGCGCCTACGCCACCAGCCTGGTCGGCGCGGCTTTGACAGCGTTGGCGGCGCTCTACTTCCACAGGAAGGGCCGAGGCAACGTGCGGGGCGCCGTCCGCCTAGGCGCGCCCTTGAGCGTCACCTCGCGCTATTCCCTATAGCGCGTGACCGCATCGCCCAAGGCCGTCTCGAGCGGCTCCAGCCAGGGCGCGTAGGCCTTCCACTGGTCGAGCCCGTCTCGGAAGATGGGTTGGCGCACCTGCTCCGAGCTGGGCGTCCGCACGCTGCGCCGGGTCTTGTGGAAGTCGACGCAGGCGGCCTCGAACGGCAGGCCGCAGTGATCGAGCATTCGCCGGACGCTCCCCTTCAGGTCGGCGACCACGTCTTCGTGCTGCACGCGCAGGACGCGTCCGGGCAGCACCTCGTCCCAGTGGCGCATCAGCTCCAGATAGGTGCGGCAGTAGCGCGCGATGTCCTCGATGCTGTAGGCGAACTCCTGTCCCTGGGCGAACAGCTGCTTCAGGTTGCTGAAGCAGCAGGACATGGGTTCGCGCCGTGCGTCGATGATCGTGGCGTTGGGCAGCATCAGGTGGATCAGGCCGACGTGCCGGAAGTTGTTGGGCATCTTGTCGATGAATATGGGCCGGTCCGTCCGATAGACCCGCGTGTCGACCAGGTACCTGTCGCCCAGGCGGCGGACGTCCTCCTCCGTCAGGTCGGCCAACACCGCCGGATAGCGGGGGTCGTCGAGGTCGAGGTCCCGACCCTGAAGTTCGAGCACGATCCTCTGGATGTCGGCCAGTTCCTGGGTGCCCTCCACCTGGGAGTGGGAGGCCAGGATCTGCTCCAGCAGGGTGGAGCCCGATCGCGGCAGGCCCAGGATGAAGATCGGATCGCGGGCCGGCGCGCCCCAGCCCGCCCGGCGCGCGAAGAAGTCGCGCGTGCAGACCTCGACCTGCTTGCTCGTATTGGTCTCGATGATCTCGGGACGGTAGCGGCTCTCCGACCGCTTCAGGGCGTTGCCCTGAGCGTAGTAGCGCCAGG
>CAXUEN010000227.1:0-4622 GCA_964249945.1 uncultured Caulobacteraceae bacterium
GTGAAGCACGCGCTTAGCCGGCCCTGAACCCGTCTCAGCTGCGGCGGCCACGCCTCCAGCCGCTCACACCAGCGTGCCGTGGCAGTGCTTGAACTTCTTGCCCGAGCCGCACGGGCACATGGCGTTGCGGGCGGTGCGCTCCCAGCCTGAGGGAAGGGCCGAGGGAGGCAGGCGCTCGGCCTGGTCCGGCGCCATGAAGCCGCCCTCCGTCGCAAGCGCGGCGCCGTCGCGCTCGTTCTCGCCGGTGGTGGGGTCAAGGTGCAGCTCGAACATGGGTTGGCTTTGGGCGGCGAAAGCTTCGGCGGGCTGGAACTGGAACTCCACCGTCATCATCCAGCGGGTGACGTTCTGGCGGAGTTCGAGCATCAGCTTCTCGAATAGGGCGTAGGCCTCGGACTTGTACTCGTTCAGGGGGTCGCGCTGGCCGTAGCCTCGCAGGCCGATGACCTGGCGCAGGTGGTCCAGGTGGGTCAGGTGCTCGCGCCACTGCATGTCGATCATCTGCAGCATGAAGTTCTTCTCGAGGCCGCGCGCCTGCTCGGCCCCGATCTGCGCCTCGCGCTCCACCGCCTTGGCGTCGGCGGCCTCGGTGATGCGGGTGTGGATGTCCTCCGGCGTCACGCCCTCTTCGGCCGCCCAGTCCACCACGGGCAGGTCCATGCCGAGATAGGTCTCCAGCCGCTCGTGCAGGCCGGCGGCGTCCCACTGCTCCGCATAGGTCTTGGGCGGTAGGGACAGGGTGACGAAGTCCTCGATGGTGTCGTTGCGCATCTCGGTCACAGACTCCGACAGGTCGTCGGAGAGCATGAAGGCCTGGCGTTGCTCGAAGACGGCCTTGCGCTGATCGTTGACCACGTCGTCGTACTTCAGCAGGTTCTTGCGCATCTCGTAGTTGCGCTCCTCCACTTTCCTCTGGGCGGTGGAGATGGCGCGGTTGAGCCAGGGGTGGGTGATGGCCTCCCCCGGCTGCACGCCGAAGGTGCGCATGATGCTGTCCAGGCGCTCGCCGGCGAAGATGCGTAAGAGATCGTCCTCGCAGGACAGGTAGAACTTGGAGTGGCCGGGATCGCCCTGGCGGCCCGTGCGGCCGCGGAGCTGGTTGTCGATGCGCCGGCTCTCGTGCCGCTCGGTGCCGAGCACGTAGAGGCCCCCCGCCGCCAGCGCCTTCACGCGGCCCGCGGCGATGTCGGCCTTGGTCTGGACCTCCTTGGCCGCGACCTCCTCCTCGCCCGGTTCGGCGCCGTAGCCGAGGTCCTCGCGCCAGCGCTGCATGCGCATGTCGAAGTTGCCGCCGAGCTGGATGTCGGTGCCGCGCCCGGCCATGTTGGTGGCGATGGTGACGCTGCCCGGCGCCCCGGCCTCGGCGACGATATAGGCCTCCTGCTCGTGGAAGCGGGCGTTCAGCACGTTGTGCGGGACGCCGTGGCCGGTCTCGTAGGAGATGTCGAACGCCTCGTCACCGAGCTTCTCCAACGCCTTGGCGTCGGCGCCCGCGTGCTCGGGCTTCTTCGTCCGGCTCGTCTCGACCTTGTAGTCGTAGGCGTTCAGCAGCTCCGACAGCTGCTCGGACTTCTCGATGGAGACGGTGCCGACCAGGATCGGCTGGCCGCGGACGTAGCAGTCGGCGATGGTGGCGCAGATCGACTGGTTCTTCTCGGCGGAGGTGCGGTAGACCTCGTCGTCGTCGTCGATGCGGATGACGGGACGGTTGGTGGGGATCTCCGCCACGTCCATGTTGTAGATCTCGCCGAACTCCGAGGCTTCGGTGGCGGCGGTGCCGGTCATGCCGGACAGCTTCTTATACAGACGGAAGTAGTTCTGGATGGTCACCGAGGCCAGGGTCTGGTTCTCCGGCATCACCTCCACGTGTTCCTTGGCCTCGATGGCCTGGTGCAGGCCTTCGGACAGTCGGCGGCCGTGCATCATACGGCCGGTGAACTCGTCGATCAGCATGATCTCGCCGGCGCGCACGATGTAGTCGCGGTCGCGCAGGTAGATGATGTTGGCCCGGATCGCCTGGTTGACGTGGTGGACCACGCTGATGTTGGCGGCGTCGTAGAGGCCCGTGCTGTCCTCGGCCAGCGCGCCGGAAGCCTGAAGCATCTCCTCGATCTTCTCATTGCCGTATTCGGTAAGGTGGATCTGCTTCTGCTTCTCGTCGTACTCGTAGGTCTCCGCGTCCTGCACCAAGCTTTTCACCTGAGCGTCGATGGTGCGGTAGAAATCGCTGCGGTCTTCGGTCGGTCCGCTGATGATCAGCGGCGTGCGCGCCTCGTCGATCAGGATGCTGTCCACCTCGTCCACGATGGCGAAGTTGTGCCCGCGCTGGACCATGTCGCGCACGTCGTAGGTCAGGTTGTCGCGCAGGTAGTCGAAGCCGAACTCGTTGTTGGTGCCGTAGGTGACGTCGCTGCCGTAAGCGCGGTGGCGCTCGGGCTGCGAGAGGCCGTTGACGATCAGCCCGGTGGAGAGGCCCAGCCAGCCGTAGAGCCTGCCCATGTGGTCGCTGTCGCGGGTGGCCAGGTAGTCGTTGACGGTGACCAGGTGCACGCCCTTGCCCTCGAGCGCGTTCAGATAGACCGGCAGGGTGGCCACCAGGGTCTTGCCCTCGCCGGTCCGCATCTCCCCGATGCCGCCCTTGTGCAGCGTCATGCCGCCGACGAGCTGCACGTCGAAGTGGCGCATGCCGAGCACGCGCTTGGAGGCCTCGCGCACCACGGCGAAGGCCTCGGGCAGCAGATCGTCGAGCGTCTCGCCCTTCTCGACGCGGGCCTTGAACTCCGGCGTCATGGCCCTGAGCTGGTCGTCGCTCATGGCGGCGAAGCGGGGCTCCAGCGCGTTGATGGAGGCCACGCGGCCCTGCAGCTGCTTGACCTTGCGTTCGTTGGAGGAGCCGAACAGTTTCTTGGCGAAGGCGAGCATCAAGAGTCCAGACGTGGAGGCAGGGCCGCTGCGGCGATCGCGCGGCGAAGGGCAAGCGCCCATTTAGGCGCTAAGCGGGGCGGCGGGAATAGCGGCGGATGGACATGGGCGAGCGCCGCTCTCCTCTTCGCTTGCAGGAGAGCAAGGAGCCCGCGACGCGAAGCGGCGTGGGAAGCATGAGGGGTCGCGCCACCCTCACAGCTGCAGACGGCGGCACGCCCTCTCACCCTCCCAGCTCTGCCGAGCCGGGCCCCTCCTCTCCAGCAAGGGGAGAGGGGTCAGAGCGCCTCGCCCCGCAGCAGCCTGGGCGTGTCGCCGGCGAAGCCTGCGGCTTCCAGCATCATGAAGCGCTTGACCGGAGCCATACGGTTCATCGCGCCAGTTACCGCGTTCCGCGCCACCTTCAGCAGCGCCGTGTCGGAACCGTAGGCGCGCACGAAGAAGTCCGTCGCCCACGCGAAGGCCGCCCGGTCCATGCGCCGCCAGCGGGCGTAGCGGTCCAGCACCACCGTGGAGCCGATGTCCTCGCCGCAGCGCTTTGCGTCGGCCAGCACCTCCGCCAGGGCCGCGGCGTCCTTCATGCCGAGGTTCAGGCCCTGGCCCGCGATGGGGTGGATGGAGTGGGCGGCGTCGCCCACCAGGGCCAGCCGGTCGGCGGTCATCTGCTCGGCGATCTGCAGGCCGAGCGGATAGCCGAAGCGGGGGGCGACCAAGCGGGCGGGCCCCAGCGTCTCGCCGAGCCTTCGGTTCAGGTGCGCCTCGAAGGCCTCAGGGCTCGCCGCCAGCAGCGCCTCGCCCCGGGCTTTGGGCTCGACCCAGACTAGGCTGGCGCGTTGCTCTGTGAGCGGCAGGACGGCGAGCGCGGAACCCGCCATGAAGAACTCGTGCGCCACGCCCCCATGTGGAGCCGCCAGCGCCACGGTGCCGACCACGCCCATCTGGCCGTAGCTCCAGCCGTTCACCCCGATCCCGGCGGCGGCGCGCAGGCGCGATCCCTTCCCGTCGGCCGCCACCGCAACTGTGGCGCTCAGCTCCCGGCCATCGGCGAGCGTCACCCTGGCGGACGCCGGGCCGGGCGCCACCGCCTGCACCTGGGCCGGCGCGAAGGCTGTGACGCCCGCGGCCTCCAGCGCTTGGTTCATGGCGGCGCGGAAGCGGCGGTTCTCCACCATCAGGGCGACGGGGGCGCTACCGGTCTCCGCGCCGATGTCGGCGGCGTCGAAGCGCAGGAAGCCCGAACGAGGCGGTCGGCCGCCCGCGGAAGGCTGGTGGCCTTCAGTGACTACGATGGCGCTGACGGCCTGCCCCTCCACCTCCAGCGCGTCTGCGACGCCGAGGGCGCGGAGCTGCAGCATGTTGCCGTGGGCGATGGCCCAGGCGCGGCCGTCGAAGGTCTCCGCCAGACGGGTGTCCAGGGGCTCGGCGTCCAGGATGGCGACGCGGAGGCCCGCCTTGGCCAGCGCCAGGGCCAGCACGGCGCCGGCGGGGCCTGCGCCCACGATCGCCACGTCGAAGCTCATCGTCGGATCGGGCCGGACCTGGGACATGGGCCGGCTTGTCCTCCTTGCAGGCCCCTGCGTCCAGCCGCCACAGCCCTGGCGGGGCGTGTAAACGGGGGTTAACCGTTGGCGGGCCATACCGCCGGGAGTTGCGCCGTGTGCTGGAGTGATCGATGGCCGATGTGGGGCTGCGCATGAGGC
>CAXUEN010000228.1:0-2569 GCA_964249945.1 uncultured Caulobacteraceae bacterium
ACGAGCAAGCCGCTCACGACGCGCAAGGCTCCGACTGGAACAACGAGGTGTTCCCGGCCATCCGCGACCTGCGCACCGTGCTGGCCCGAAGCGGCGTCCCCATGGACACGGAACCGGCCCCGCGGTCGCAGACCTTCGCGGCGGAGTAGGTGACGCGTTCCCTGACGGCCGCGATCCTGTCGGCGGTCGCGGCGGGGCCGGCCCTGGCCACGCCCCCGCCGATTATGCGCCCTGCGCCCACGAATCGCTCCCCGGCCTCAGCCGCCATGGTGGGCGCCTTGCCCCAGGGCGCCCGGCCCGGCGAGGTGGTGGTGCGCGGATTGACGGGCCAGGTCGAGACCCTGACCGCCGCCGACATCGCCAAGCTGCCGCACGCCCACGTCACCCTCGACCACATGGGCGTCACCACCGACTTCTCCGGTCCCCTGCTCAGCGACCTGCTGCGCGACGTCGGCGCGCCCCTGGGCGTGCGGCTGCACGGGTCGGGCGTGAACGACGTCGTCTTCGTCACCGCGGCGGATCGCTATCGGGTGGTGCTGAGCCTGGGCGAGGTGGACCCGAGCTTCCACAGGGGCGCCAAGGTGATCCTCGCCGACCTGGCGGACGGCAAGCCGCTGCCGCCCAAGGAAGGTCCCTACCGACTGGTGGTGGACGGCGACCTGAAGCCGGCGCGCGCCGCCTACTCGGTCGTGGCCGTCGAGCTGAAGCACCTGCCCTGAGCCGTGGCCCGGCGGCCGCGATGTTTACCCATGTTGCCGCTTACGCCATCTAAACAAATGGGTGGCAAACCTGGAGGCGAGTAGCCCGAGGCGTCGATGCGTTCCTCCCTGTCGCGCAACTTCCTGCTGGGCGTCGGCCTGACCTCGGTGGTGTTCACCATCACCGCCTCGCTCTCCGCCTTCGCGGTGTTCCAGAGGGAGCTGGCCCACCGCCAGATCAGTTTCCTGTCCCAGTACGTGCAGGAGCGGACCGACAACCTCGACCGCCGCTTTACCGGCCTGCTGACCCTGCACCGATCCGCCGTGGCGACGCTGCAGCGCCGCGAGGCCCGGCTGAAGCCCGGCGAGGCCGAAGCGCTGCTGGAGCGGGACTTCCCGCTCCGCGCCGACGGCACCCGGCGCAGCCGGCCCGAGGCCTTCGACGGCGGCGTCTCGGCGGACGGGCGGCTAATCTACGGCATGGGGGCCTTCATGGCCGGCGGCGCCCGCATCCCGAAGGCCGAGGCCCGGGCGCTGACCAGCGCCTATCCCATCGTCAGCGCCTTCGGGCAGGCCGTGCATGGCGACTACGACAACTTCTATTTCTTCACTCCCGACAACCGGATGGTGATGTTCGGGCCCGACCGGCCGGACCATCTGATGTTCTATCGCGAGAGCGCGCCCGCCAGCCTGGACTTCTCGCATGAGGAGATGAGCCGCATCATCCGGCCGGCGGCCAACCCGACGGGCGCCACCCGCTGCACCTCGCTGCAGCGGCTGATCCAGGACAAGGCCAGCGCCCGCGTCGGCCTGGCCTGCCTCACCCCCGCCTATGTGGACGGGGCCTTCGTGGGCGCCTTCGGCTCCACCATCAGCGCCACCGCCCTGTTCAAGGACGCCGTGGGCGCCAGCCTGCCGGGCGCCACCAGCCTGATCCTGCGCGGCGACGGCCAGCTGCTGGCCTATCCGGGGTCCATGTCCAAGGGCGGCGCGAACGAGGGCCAGGTCGCCGACTATGCGCGGCGGCTGAAGCTCTCCGCCCTCGCGCGCCAGGTGCAGTCCGCCCGCGCCCAGCACGGCGTGCTGGTCAGCGCCGACGGCAAGCAGATCGTGGCCTTCGGCCGGCTGAGCGGCCCGGGCTGGTACTATCTGGTCAGTTATCCCGCCTGGGCGGTGACCCTGTCGGCCGCGCGCTCGGCCTCGGTGATCCTGGCGCTGGGCCTGTTCGCCTCCCTGCTGCAGACGCTGGTGATCCTGCGCATGGCGCGCCGGGCCATCACCCGGCCCCTGCAGGAGCTGGCGAACTCCTGCGAGGCGCGCGCGCCGGCCGCCGCGGCCACGCTGGAGGCCCGGGGCGACGAGATCGGGGTGCTGGCCCGCGCGCTCCGGGGCGAGCGCGACCGCGCCGACGAGCTGCTGGCCTCGCTGGAGCAGAGGGTCGGCGAGCGCACCGCGGAGCTGGAGAAGGCCAACGCCGAGAAGTCCCGCTTCCTGGCCAATATGAGCCACGAGCTGCGCACCCCCCTGAACGGGGTGATCGCGGTGTCGGAGACCCTGGCGCGCGAGCAGACCTCGCCCAGGAACGCCGAGCTGGCCCAGCTGATCGTCGCCTCCGGCCGGCTGCTGGAGCAGGTGCTGACCGACATCCTGGACTTCTCCAAGATCGAGGCGGGCGAAATGCGGCTGGAGCGCCAGCCCTTCGATCTTACCACCACCATCTCGCGAGTGGCCGAGCTGCACCGCGCCTCGGCGGAGGCCAAGGGCGTCGCGCTCGAGACGGCGCTCGAGGACAGCCTCGACGTGAGCGGCGATGCGGGGCGGCTCCAGCAGGTCGTGTGGAACCTCGTGTCCAACGCGGTGAAGTTCACGCC
>CAXUEN010000228.1:2579-4621 GCA_964249945.1 uncultured Caulobacteraceae bacterium
GCCTCGGCGGAGGCCAAGGGCGTCGCGCTGGGCTGGACGGTGAACGCGGAGGCGCGGGGCTGCTATCTCGGCGACTCCGTGCGCCTGACCCAGGTGTTGTCCAACCTGCTCAGCAATGCGGTGAAGTTCACCACCCGGGGTCAGGTGGGCCTGGAGGTGTCGGCCGAGCCGGACGCCCTGCGCATCGAAGTCCGCGACACCGGGATCGGCTTCGACGAGGCGGCCAAGGCGCGGCTGTTCCACCGCTTCGAGCAGGCCGACGTCTCGATCCGCAGGCGATTCGGGGGAACCGGGCTGGGCCTGGCCATCTGTCAGTCTCTGGTGACGCTGATGGGCGGCGGCATCGAGGCGCGGTCCGCCCCCGGCGAGGGCGCCACCTTCACGGTCCGGCTGCCCCTGCCCCGGGTGGCGGCCGCGCCGGTGGCCGAGGCGGGGCCCGCCCTCGCGCCGGAGGAGCTGCCGGGTCTGCAGGTGCTGCTGGCCGAGGACCATCCCACCAACCAGCGGGTGGTGGGCCTGATCCTGGGGGCCGTGGGCGTGGAGCTGACGGTGGTGGACAACGGCGCCCTGGCGCTCGCGGCCTTCGCCCAGCAACGCTTCGACCTGGTGCTGATGGACATGCAGATGCCGGAAATGGACGGTCTGACCGCTACCGTTCAGTTGCGGGCCATGGAGCGGGACATGGGCGCGGTGCGCACGCCCGTGATCATGCTCACCGCCAACGCCCTGGACGAGCACGTACAGGCGAGCCTTGCCGCGGGCGCCGACCTGCACCTGTCCAAGCCGCTCCGGGCCGCCGAACTGCTGGACGCCATCGCCGCCCTGACGACGCAGGCGCTGGAGCCGGAGGCCGCGCTGTCGGCGGCCTGAACGCTGGCCGTCCAGCCTATCGGGCGCGCTTGGCGGGCTGCGCCGCCTCCTGCACCTGGGTGCGCGGGAGGTCTTCCAGGGCCAGATAGCCGCGGCCGCGTTCGTCGAGCACATCGAAGTTATGGTCCGCCCGGGCCAGGAAGGACTTCAAGGTCAGCCGGCCGATGAAGCTGTCGTCGGCGGAGCGCACGGGCTCGGCGTCATTGATCAGGCCGTAGGGCGCCGCGCCCTGGAGGTCGCCGGCGAGCTTGGTCTTGTCGCTGGTGTCGTACTCGGCCGCCTGGCCCGAGGCGTTCAGTTCCGGGACCAGCACCGTCTCGTAGAAGACGATCTCGCTGTCGGTCACCATCCCGTCTCCGTTGCGGTCGAGCACGGCGAAGAAGCCCCGGGCGTCGGCCTTGAACTCCGCCTTGTCCAGCTTGCCGTCATGGTCCGCGTCCGCCGCCTTGAACCATTGAACGACGGGATAAGGCTGGCCGGAGGCGGAGCGGAAGGGCTGGCCCATCGGGCTGATGAACAGGTGCGCGTCCTCCAGCGGCGTGGTCTGCGGCCGCCGGGACGGAGCCGCCGTGGCGGAGGCTCCGGCCAGGACGGAGGCGGCGATCAGGGCGATCAGGGCCGGGGCGGCCGCCGCGCGTGGCGTGAGGACGTGATGCTTCATCGCCTTTCCTAAAGCATCGCCGGCCGGCTTGCGCCACCCCGGTCTTGATCTGGTGGGCGGCTCACAGCAACAGGGCTCATGACCGACGGCCTGCTCCCCCACGACGCTGCGCTGGAGCGCCTGCGCCGGCTGCACCCGATCCTGATCGACCTGTCGCTGGGGCGGGTGCAGCGGCTGCTGGGCGCGCTCGGCCATCCGGAGCGGCGGCTTGCGCCGGTGGTCCACGTGGCCGGCACCAACGGCAAGGGCTCTACCGTCGCCTATCTGCGCGCCATGGCTGAGGCGGCGGGCCTGCGGGTGCACGCCTTCACCTCGCCCCACCTGGTCCGCTTCGCCGAGCGCATCCGGGTGGCGGGGACGCTGATCGGCGACGAGGCGCTGGCGAGCCTGCTGGAGCAGGTGGAGACGGCCAACGCCGGGGAGCCGATCACCTTTTTCGAGATCACCGCCGCCGCAGCGCTCAAGGCCTTCGCCGACACGCCGGCGGACCTCTGCGTGGTGGAGGTGGGGC
>CAXUEN010000229.1:0-4612 GCA_964249945.1 uncultured Caulobacteraceae bacterium
CAGCAGGGCGGCGGCGCCGACCTGCACCGACATCCGCCCGGCGACCTGGCTCATGGGCGCCAGCAGCGGCAGGCGGCCGGAGGTGTCGGTGATGGTCTCGTAGGCGATGCACGCGGCGCCGGACGCCATCAGCGCCTTGGTCTGGGCGGGGTCGGGGGCCAGATGCAGGTAGGTGAACAGGGTGTGGTGGGGCTTCAGCCGGGCGATCTCCTCGGGCTGCGGCTCCTTCACTTTCACGATCAGCTCGGCGGCGTCGAACACGGCTTGGGCGTCGGCCACGATCTTGGCGCCGGCGGAGGCGTAGGTCTGGTCGGAGACGTCCACGCCTTCGCCCGCGCCGGTCTGGACGAACACCTCGTGGCCCTGGTCGGTCAGGGCGTGCACCACGCCGGGGACGAGGCCGACCCGGTTCTCCTGGTTCTTGATCTCCTTGGGCACGCCGATGCGCATGGTCGTCTCTCCTGCGATTTGCGCCTCTCTAGCGGGCCGGCGCGCGCCTGTCTGCGGGCCAAGCCTGCGCGTCAGGCGGCGAGTTGCACGTCCCCTTAACCGTCAATGGGCTTTTTAATGGCGCAAACGGATGACTTGGAGGCCGACGATGTTGAAGCTCACCCGTCTCGTCTACGTCAGCCGAGTGTCGCGGAGCGCCATGGCGGACCTGCCGGCGACGGTGGCGGATGTGCTGCGAAGCTCCCGCGCCAACAACGCCCACGCTCACGTGACCGGAATGCTGCTGACGTTTGGAGGCTTCTTCGTCCAGGCGCTGGAGGGACCTGACGAGGGAGTGCGGGCGACCCTGCGCCGGGTCGCGGCCGATCCGCGGCACATCGAGGTGAAGGTGCTCGGCGCCGACTTCTGCAGCACGCGCGCCTTCGGCCGCTGGGCCATGTGCGCCAACGACCTCTCCGCCGCCGACGACGACATCCTCAGGGTGCTGGACGGGCGGGGCGAGTTCGCCCCCTACCAGATGGCCACGGCTGCGGCCCTGAAGCTGCTGACCTCCATCGCCGCCATCCACGCTCGGCAGACCGAGACCGCGGCCTGAGGCGCTCGCGCCCTAAGCCGCCTTGGCGGGACGGCCCTTCTTCACCTTGGCCACGGCGCGGTCGCGCTTCAGCCGGGACAGGTAATCGATGAACAGCACCCCGTTCAGGTGGTCCATCTCGTGCTGGATACAGACGGCGTAGAGGCCCTCGGCCTCTTCCTCCACCGTGTCGCCGGCGTAGTTCAGGTAGCGCACCTTCACCCGCGCGGGCCGGAGCACTTCGTCATAGATGTCGGGGATGGACAGGCAGCCCTCCTCATAGGGCGTGGTCTCCTCGGAGGCCCAGGTGATCTCCGGGTTGACGAAGTGGCGTGGCGCCGGCGGCTCGCCCTCGCGGGCCAGGTCCATGACGATCACCCGCTTCATGACGCCGATCTGGACCGCGGCCAGCCCGATGCCGGGGGCGGCGTACATGGTCTCCAGCATGTCGTCCATCAGGGCGCGCACCTCGTCGGTGACGCCGCCTTCGATCGCAGTGGAGACCTGCTTCAGCCGCGGGTCCGGGACGATGATGATTTCGCGCAAAGCCATCGTGAACATTTAGCCAAGAGGGGTTTGAGCGGCAAGGTCAGGCCAGACCCGCGCGCACCTCGGCGCGCAGGCTGTCGATGGGTTGCAAGCCGCGGTCGGTCTTCAGGTGCCAGAAGGTCCAGCCGTTGCACGCGGCCGCCTGGTCCACCAGGGCGCCGAGCTTGTGGATCGAGCCGGAGAGCTCGCCCGCCACCAGGCTGCCGTCGGCGCGCACCCGGGCTGAGCGCTTGCCCTTGGGGCAGTAGAGTTCGTCGCCGGGGCGGAGCAGCCCCGCCTCCAGGATCATGCCGAAGGGGATGCGGGGTTCCGAGCGCTTGGAGCCGGTGACGGCGAGCTGCTCGGGGGCGACGGGGATCACCTCGGCGATCCGCTTGCGCGCAACCTCGACATAGGCCGCCTCCCGCTCGATGCCGATGAAGCGGCGGCCCAGCCGCTTGGCGGCGGCGCCCGTGGTGCCCGTGCCAAAGGAGGGGTCGAGCACTACGTCGCCCGGCCGGGTAGAGGCCAGCAGCACACGGTGCAGCAGGGCTTCCGGCTTCTGGGTCGGGTGGGCCTTAGAGCCGTCGGCGCCCTTGAGGCGCTCCTCGCCGGTGCAGAGCGGCAGGGTCCAGTCGGAGCGCATCTGGCTGTCGTCGTTGAACACCTTCAGGGCGTCGTAGTTGAAGGTGTAGCGGCGCTGGCCGGCGGACTTGGCGGCCCAGATCAGGGTCTCGTGGGCGTTGGTCAGGCGCGTGCCCTTGAAGTTCGGCATGGGGTTGGTCTTGCGCCAGACCACGTCGTTCAGCCGCCAGAAGCCGCGGTCCTGCCTCGCGGCGCCGACACGGAACACGTTGTGGTAGCTGCCGATCACCCAAAGGGCGCCGTCGTCCTTGAGCACCCGGCGGCACTCGGTCAGCCAGGCGCGGGTGAAGCGGTCGTAGGCCTCGAAGCTGTCGAAGCGGTCCCAGTGGTCGTCTACCGCGTCGACCCGGGAGTGGTCGGGGCGCAGCAGCTCGCCGCCGAGCTGCAGGTTGTAAGGCGGGTCGGCGAAGACGAGGTCGACCGACTTGTCGGCGAGCTTAGCCAGTTCCTCCAGGCAGTCGCCGTGCACGATGGTTTCCGACGCCTGGATCATCCTGTCCCCGCTCATGGGAGCAAGGTGAATCCACGTGGTTAAGGTCGCGTGTGGCGGCGTGGTTAACGCAGGGAATCGACCGTATTGCAGGTCAGCGATATCGGCGCTACGGTCAAGCTTCAGTTCCTCGCGTAGCGTTCAGGACCGGGGCTCGGAGCCGCCGGTCTCGTACACCTTCGACGCGGCGGCGCGACAGACGCGGCCTGCGTCCTCATCGTGCCGAGAGGAAGACCATGAAGCAGTTCGTCCTGGCGCTGGCCCTCGCCGGCGCTGTCTCCGGCGCCGCCCTGGCGGCCGACAGTCCGTTCGCCGGAACCTGGAAGCTGGATCTGGCCCGAAGCCAGTTCACCGGCGACACCTTCGACTATACCAAGACGGCCGCGGGGATGCACTTCAACGATGGGGCGATGGCTTACGACTTCGCCATGGACGGCAAAGACTATCCGGTCCTCCCCGGCCGTACGACGAGCTGGACCAAGGCCGGCCCGGGCGCCTGGGACGCGGTGAACAAGGCCGACGGCAAGGTGATCTCCAAGAGCCGCAAGACCCTCTCGGCGGACGGGTCGACCCTGACCTCGGCCTGGACCGAATACCGGCCGGACGGCACGACGGGCCAGGGCGACAGCGTCTATAAGCGGGTCTCCGGCTCGACGGGCCTGGCCGGCAAGTGGAAGGACGTGAAGGTGCAGACGACCCAGGACGTGATGAAGATCATGGTCCCGGCCGCCGGCCGTTACGAGATGGTCTCGCCGATCTACAAGTCCACCGTCGCCGGCACGACCGATGGGAGGCCCGCGCCGATGAAGGGCCCCACCGTGCCGCCGGGCGCCATGGTCGCTTACAAGGCGGCGGGCAGGACCATCTGGGACTACGCCATCATGATCAAGGACAAGACCTACGCCAAGGGCATGCTGACCGTCTCGCCGGACGGCAAGACCCTGACCGACACCTCCTGGACGCCCGGCAAGGAGTCGGAGAAGTCGATGGCGGTGTACGACAAGGGCTGAGGGCGTCGATCAGGCTGGCTCGAACCCGTCCATCCCGGCGAAGGCCGGGATGGACGGTGGACCGACCTGCGGGGAGGCGGCCCTCGTCAGGCCGTGCCCCCCGCGTCCACCGTCATCACCGTCCCGGTGACGTTGCGCGCGCCCTCGCCCATCAGGAAGCTCACCGCCGCCGCCACGTCCTCCGCCATGGCCAGGCGGCCCAGCGCGCTGCGGCCGGCGATCTTGTCCAGCCCGCCTTCGTCCACCGCCGAGGTCAGTTCCGTCTCGACGAAGCCCGGCGCCACGGCGTTCACCGTGACGCCGACGCGTCCGACCTCGCGCGCCAGGGAGCGGGTGAAGCCCACCAGCGAGGCCTTGGTCGCGCCATAGACCGACAGCCCGCTGAAGCCGGTGGACGCGATGATGGAGGCCATGTTCACCACCCGGCCCTCGCCCGCCACCATCATCTGGCGCACCACGTACTTGGTCAGAAGGATCGGCGACAGCGTGTTCAGCCGGACCAGCGCCTCGATCTGGGCCTGGCTCATGTTGGTCAGCAGGCCGCTGGTGCCGATGCCGGCGTTGTTCACCAGCCCGTAGAGGCCGCCCTGCTCGCGCTTCAGCCTCCGCACGAAGTCGGCGATGGCGTCCACCTCGGTGAGGTCGAAGCCCTCGAAGCGGATCGCCTCGCCCGAGGCGGCCATGGCCCGCTCCAGGGCCTCGGAGGACCTGCGCGCCACGGCGGTGACGGCGAAGCCGTCGGCGGCCAGTCTTTCGGCGATGGCGAGGCCCAGGCCCCGGCTCGCACCCGTGATCAGCACCCTACGCACCGCGTCGCTCCAGCTTGCCACCCGCCCCCAGCTTCAGCGCCTCCACGAAGCGGAGCGAGGCGGGGGTCTTGTGCGGCGGCAGCACCGCGCGGCAGTGCGTCAGGAT
>CAXUEN010000230.1:0-4573 GCA_964249945.1 uncultured Caulobacteraceae bacterium
GGCACACTCTGCGCCACGGTAGGCGCGACCGCCGCAGCCGGCGCGGAGAGCTGGGCGAGGGCGGGGCTGACCGCGCCCGGCGGCCGCGCGGACTCGGGCAGGTAGCGGATCACCACCCGCTGCTCGTCCTTCAGGTACAGCCGTGCGATCCGCTGAATGTCGGCGGCGGTGACCGCCTGCAGGTCGGAGATGTCGCTGTTCACGCGGCTGGGGTCGCCCTCCAGCACGATGGCGCGGCCCAGTTCGCCGGCCTGGCCGTCTACCGTCTCGCGCTCGCGCAAGGTCTGGGCGATCAGCTGGTTCTTGGCGCGGGCCAGCAAGGCGGCGCTCACCGGCTGGTCGCGGAGCGCCTGCAGCTCGGACCGCAGCGCCGCCTCGCCCTGGTCCAGCGTCTTGCCGCCAGCCATGATCAGCCCGGCCTGGAACACGCCCGGCTGCTGGCGGAGGTCGGCGGAGGAGAAGACGTCCTGAGCCAGCTGCTGCTGATAGACCAGGTTGCGGTACAGGCGCGAGGAGTGGCCGGTGGTCAGGATCGCGTCCACCACCGCCAGCGCCGCCCCGTCCGGGCTCGCCGCCGCCGGCGCCAGGAAGGTCAGGGCGATGGCGGGCAGCGGCACGGTGGGGCCGTATCCGGTGACCGTCCGCGGGCCGGTGCGGGGCGGCTCCACGGCGGTGACGCGCGGAACGGCGGCGGCCGGGTGGCCGATGTCGGCGAAGTAGCGGTCGATCCAGCGATCCAGCGTGGCGGGATCGAAGTTGCCGATGACGATCAGGTTGGCGTTGTCGGGGCGGTAGTAGGTGGCGTGGAAGGCCTGCACGTCGGCGAGGGTGGCCGCATCCAGGTCCTCGATGCTGCCGATCACCGGGCGCTGGTAGGGGTGCACCTGGAACGAGGCCTCGGGGATCAGCAGGCTTTGCAACCGGCCGTAGGGGTCGGCGAGCACCCGCTGGCGCAGCTCCTCCTCCACCACCGCGCGCTCGGAGGCGAAGGCGGCCTGATCGACCTTGAGCGAACTCATCCGCTCCGCTTCCGCCCACAGCAGCCGCTCCAGGTGGTTGACGGGGATCACCTCGTAGTAGTTGGTGACGTCGTCGGCGGTGGAGGCGTTGTTGAACCCGCCCACGTCCTCGGTCAGCCGGTCCATGTATTCCGAGGGCATGTCGCGCGTGGCCTTGAACATCATGTGCTCGAACAGGTGCGCGAAGCCCGAGCGGTGCGGCGGGTCGTCCTTGCCGCCCACGTCGTAGAAGACCTGGACGGTGACGTTGGGCGTGCTCCGGTCCACCGCGCTGAACACGCGCAGCCCGTTGGCCAGCGTACGCTCGCGGAACTGCAGCGGCGGGACGGCGACGGTGGACGCCCGGGGCGCCGGCTGTGCGAGGGCTGCAGGTGCGGTGGCGGCGAGCAGCAGGACGGCGAAGGCGGAAGGCAGGCGCATCGAGGGCTCCAGGGCGGCTCCGGTGTGAGCGCCGCCTGTGGCAGGATCAAGCCATATCCTCCGGCTGCAGGCCGGCGGGTGGTGCGCTGGGACGCCCGGCGGGGGTAAGGCGCGTCAGCGGAACGGGCCTGACGGGAGATTTGCTTGCCACCCTGAGGCCGCCCCGCGTAAGCCGGACGCCTCATGCCCCTCAAGCTCGCCATCGTCGGCCGCCCCAACGTGGGCAAGTCGACCTTGTTCAACCGGTTGGCGGGCAAGAAGCTCGCCATCGTCGACGACCGGCCGGGCGTCACCCGCGACCGGCGCGAGGGGACGGGAAGCCTCGGCGACCTCGAACTGGAGCTGATCGACACCGCCGGCTTTGAGGACGTGGACGACGAGAGCCTGCAGGCGCGCATGCGCAGCCAGACTGAGCGCGCCGTTGACGACGCCGACGTCTGCCTGTTCATCTACGACGCGCGCGAGGGCGTGACGCCGCTGGACCGCATTTTCGCCGAACTGCTGCGCAAGCGCGACAAGCCGGTGGTGCTGGGCGCCAACAAGAGCGAGGGCAAGGCCTCCCAGGCGGGCGTCGGCGAGGGCCACGCGCTGGGGCTCGGCGACCCGATCCCGCTCTCCGGCGAGCACGGCGAGGGGATGAGCGACCTCTACGAGGTGCTGCTGCCCTATTCGGACGCCTTCCGGGGCGAGCTGGCGGACGAGGATCCGGGCAAGCCGGTGCGCATCGCCATCGTCGGCCGCCCCAACGCTGGCAAGTCCACCCTGGTGAACCGCCTGATCGGCGAGGACCGCATGCTGGTCGGGCCCGAGGCCGGCATCACCCGCGACGCGATCCCTGTGGAATGGACTTACGACGGCCGGCCCGTCCGGCTGGTGGACACCGCGGGCCTGCGGCGGAAGGCGCGCGTGCAGGAGCAGCTGGAGAAGCTCTCCACCTCGGACACCATCCGCGCCATCACCTTCGCCGAGGTGGTGATCCTGGTCATGGACGCGGCCAACGCCTTCGAGACACAGGACCTGCAGATCGCCGACCTGGTGGAGCGCGAGGGCCGGGCGCTGGTCTACTGCATCACCAAGTGGGACCTGGTGGAGAGCCCCCAGACCCGGCTGGCGGAGCTGCGCGAGATCGCCGAGCGCCAGCTGCCACAGGTGCGCGGCACGCCGTTGGTGACCCTGTCGGCGGAGACCGGACGCGGCGTCGACAAGCTGATGCCCGCCGTCTTCAAGGCCCACGCAAACTGGTCTGTGAAGGTCAAGACACGCGACCTGAACGACTGGCTGGCCATGGCGGTGCAGCGCCACCCGCCGCCAGCGGTGAACGGCAAGCGCATCAAGCCCAAGTACATGGCCCAGACCAAGGCCCGTCCGCCGACCTTCGTGCTGTTCGCCAGCCGCGCCGACCAGCTGCCCGACAGCTACCGCCGCTATCTGATCAACAGCCTGCGCGAGAGCTTCGACCTGCCGGGCGTGCCCATGCGCATTAGCGTCAAGTCCAACAAGAACCCCTTCGCCGAGGGCGGCGACAAGCACGGTGCCGGCACGGACAACGTGCGGCCAAAGCGGCCGGTAGCGCGCAAAGGCGCGCCCGGCAAGCGCCGGAAAGCCTCCAACCCAGGCGTTAGATGAGGGTGACGAGTTCCGAGTAGGCCGCAAGCCGCCGGTCGGCGGTACACAGCCTCGCCGGTTCGGCCATGGCCCGGGCTACGAGCAGCCGGTCGAACCGGTCGCCGTGATGAAACGGCAGCTCGGCGACCTTCAAGGCCACCGACGCCGTCACCGGCCGCTCGAAGAAGCCGGACAGCTCGGCGGCTTCGACGATCTCGCCCGGTGAGACGCGGAAGTCTTCGCGTTCCAAGGCGGCCTTGATCGCGATCTCCCAGACGCTCACTGCACAAAACAAGACTTGGTGCGCGGGGTCTGGCAACTCGCCGCGAACATCTGCGCTGAATTTGGAGGAGTCGCGGAGAACCTACTGAAGAATATGGGTGTCGATCAGGATGTTCACGCCTCGCCTTCGAACATGTCCAGCAACGAGTCCGGGAGGGAATCATCCAAGTCGTCCGACCTGAAGCTTATTCTTCAACACACCGAAGCGGATTTCGCCTGCAGGTTTTTCCAGCGGTATCAGCCGGGCGACCGGCTTGCCGCCTTGACGATGATGATCTCCTCGCCGGGCGGCGGCCTGGTCCACCAGGCTCGAGAAATGGGTCTCGGCGGCATGGATGTTCACGTCGGCATGGTTGACCAAGGGCCGATCGCCCTCGGCCTAGCCCCTCAGCTTGCCGCCGGTCGCCTTCTCCACCGCAGCGACGACCTTGCCGGACAGGGCGTCGATTTCCGCCTCATTCAGCGTCCTGTCGCGGGGTTGGATCGTCACCTCGATGCCTATGGACTTGGCGCCGTCCGCCACGCCCGCGCCCTCATAGACGTCGAAGACCTGAGCGCCGGTGATCAGCGCCCTGTCGGCGCTGACGGCCGCGCGGGCCAGTTCGCCCGCCGCCCGCGACCGGTCCACCACGAAGGCGAAATCGCGCGACAACGGCATCAGGGGCGAGAGGTCCATGGCCCCGCGTCCACGCGATCCCGTCCGCCGGGGTTCCGGCAGGGCCTCGAGCCACAGCTCGAAGCCATAAACGGGGCCGCCGATGTCCAGCGCCTTCAGCACGCGCGGATGCAGGGCGCCGAACTCGGCCAGCACGGCCCGTGGACCGAGCTGGACCCGGGCGGAACGGCCAGGATGCCACCAGGATGCGGCCGATCCCTGCACGACCTGCAGCGACGCCATAGGCACGCCGAGCTCCTCCAGTAGGGCCATCAGCTCGCCCTTGAGCGTGAACACGTCTTCTTCGCCGCCCCTGTCCCAGCGCCGCGCCGCCCGGGGCGCGAGGATCGCGGCGACAACGGTGCGCTGGCCCTTGGGCGTGGCGTCGGCGAAGACCGGCCCCACCTCGAACAAGGCGCAGTCCCCCAGGCCGCGCGCCGCATTGCGGCCTGCGGCCTGGATCAGGCCGGGCAGGGCGGAAGGACGCATGCAGTCCAGTTCCGAGGCGATCGGGTTGGCGAGGACCAGGGCCGGCTCGCCGCCCCCGAACAGCGCGGCCGCCGCGCGGGAGGTGAAGGACCAGCCGATGGTC
>CAXUEN010000231.1:0-4532 GCA_964249945.1 uncultured Caulobacteraceae bacterium
ACCCCCATCCCCGACCCTTCCCCCATCGAGGGGGAAGGGAGCGCATAGGCGATCGCCCGGCCTGGAGCGCGGAGGGCTGATGATCCTTGCCTCATGCCGGCGCTACCACTTCAGCCGCCTCGGTCTCCGGTCTCGCCCGTGACGAGCGGCCGTGGGGGGAGAAGAGGTCGATCAGAACCGGCAGGACCAGCAGGATCAGGGCGGGGGCCAGCAGGATGCCGCCGACGACCACCAGGGCCAGCGGTCGTTGCACCTGAGAGCCGATGCCGTGGGAGAGGGCGGCCGGTAGCAGGCCGACGCAGGCGGCGAAGCAGGTCATGGCGACGGGGCGGAGCTGGGTCTCGCAGGCGCGCATCAGGGCTTCGCCCCGCTCCAGGCCGCCGAGCGTCAGGTGGTTGAAGGAGGAGAGCACGATGATGCCGTTCATCACTGAGATGCCGAGCAGGCCGATGAAGCCGATCGCAGCCGACACGCTGAGCGCAGTGCCGGTCAGCGACAGCGCCAGGATGCCGCCCACCATGGCCATGGGCATGACGCTCAGCGCCAGCAGGGTGTCGGCCAGCGAGGAGAAGTTGATGAACAGCAGGAAGGCGATCAGCGCCAGGCTGATGGGGATGGCGACCTCCAGCCGCGTCAGGGCCGACTGCAGCTCGCCGAGCTCGCCCACCCATTCCAGGTGGTAGCCGCCAGGGAGCTGGATCTTCCGCGCGATCGCCGCCTGGGCGGCGGTGACCGTGGAGCCCAAGTCGCGGCCTCGGACGCTGAACTCGATCGGGATATAGCGCTGCTGCTGCTCGCGGTAGACGAAGGCCGCGCCGGAGACGAGCTTCACGTCCGCCACCGCAGATAGGGGAACCTGCACCACGCCCGAGCTTCCGACAGTGGTGGTGGGCGCGGCGATCATCAGGTTCTTAATGTCGTCCAGGCTGGCGCGGTGCTCGGCCGAGAGGCGCACCAACAGAGGAAAGTTGCGGTCGCTGCCACCCTCGTAAAGGGCGCCTGCGGCCTGGCCGCCGATGGCGGCGGACACCACCGCGTTGATGTCGCCGGGCTGCAGGCCGTAGCGGCTGGCCCGCACCCGGTCCACGTCGATGCGCACGGTGGGCTGGCCCAGCGCGCTCAGCACCTGCAGGTCGGCCACGCCCGGCACCGTCTTCATCACCGCCCCGATCCTGACGGCGGTGGCCTGCAGGGTCTCCAGGTCCGGGCCGAACAGCTTGACGGAGTTGGCGCCCTTCACGCCGGACGCCGCCTCCTCGACATTGTCCTCGATGGTCTGGGAGAAGTTGAACTCCACGCCCGGGAAGCGGCGCTCCAGCTCGCCTGAGAGCTGTTCGGTCAGCTTCTCCTTGTCGATGTGGCCGGGCCAGGTCCCGAAGGGCTTCAGCGGCGTGAAGAACTCCGCATTGAAGAAGCCGGTGGCGTCGGTGCCGTCGTCGGGGCGGCCGTGCTGGGAGACCACGGTCTGCACCTCGGGGTAGCTCTTGATCACCGCGCGCATGCGGTTGACGTAGCCGTCGCCTTCCTCCAGCGAGATGGAGCCCGGCATGGTGGCCCGGATCCAGAAGTTGCCTTCCTCCAGGTGGGGCAGGAACTCGGTGCCGAGCGATGCGGCCGCCAGCACGGTGACCAGCAGCAGCGCGCCCATGCCGCCGAGCGTGATCACCCGATTGGCCAGCGCGAACTCCACCGCCGGCGTGTAGAGGCGGCGCAGGCCTCGGACCAGGAAGGTGTCCTCCTCCTTCAGGTCGTCCGGCAGCATCAGGGCGCAGAGCGCCGGCGTGATGGTGAAGGTGGCGAGCAGCCCGCCGGCGATGGCGTAGGCGTAGGTCCGCGCCATCGGTCCGAAGATGTGGCCCTCCACCCCGGTCATGGTGAACAGCGGCACGAAGCTGGCGATGATGATGGCGGCGGAGAAGAAGATGGAGCGGCTGACCTGGGCGGCGCTGTCGGCGATCACCGCCAGCTTAGCGGTGTGGCGGCGGTGGGGCTGCACGGCCCCCCCGGGGTGCTCGGCGATGTGGCGGTAGATGCTCTCCACCATGATCACCGTGGCGTCCACCACCAGGCCGAAGTCGATGGCCCCGACCGACAGCAGGTTGGCCGACTCGCCCCGCAGCGTCATCAGCAGGATGGCGAAGAACAGGGCGAAGGGGATGGTCACCGCCACGATCACCGCGCTCCTGAGATTTCCCAGGAACAGCCACTGGATGGCGAAGATTAGCACCATCCCCTCCACCATGTTGTGGAGCACGGTGTGGGTGGTGACGTCGATCAGGTCGGAGCGGTCGTAGATCTTCTCGATGTGGACGCCGGGGGGCAAGACATCGGTGGTGTTGATGCGTTGCACCTCGGCTTCCACCGCCTTGATGGTGGGCATGGACTTCTCGCCCCGGTGCATCAGCACGATGCCCTCCACCACGTCGCCGTCGGCGTCCTGGCCGGCGACGCCGAGCCTCGGCAGGTGGCCGACCTGGACGGTGGCCACGTCTTCGATGGTCACCGGCCGCCCGTTCGGCGCGGTGATGAGCGTGTGACGCACGTCGTCCATGGAGTGGATCAGGCCGACGCCGCGCACGATGGCCGCCTGGGGGCCGATGTTCAGGGTCTGGCCGCCGACGTTGATGTTGGCGTTGTTGAGGGCCGTGATCACCTGGCTCAGCGACACGCCGTAGGCGGTCAGCCGGCCGCGGTCGATGTCGACCTCGTAGGCCTTGGTCTTGCCGCCCCAGCCGGTGACGTCGATCACCCCCGGCACCGCCTTGAAGCGTCGCTCCAGCACCCAGTCCTGCAGGGTCTTCAGGTCGGTGACGGAGTAGCCGGGCGGTCCATGAACCCGATAGCGGTAGATCTCCCCGATCGGGCTTTCCGGCGACAGCTGGGGCTGGGCGTTGTTGAGCAGGCTTCCCAGCTGGGTCAGCCGGTTGATCACCCGCTGCTCGGCCTCGTCGTAGGAGGAGTCGTAGGAGAATTGCACCTTCACGTCGGACAGGCCGAACAGCGAGATGGTGCGCACGCTGGTCACGTGCGGGATGCCGGCCATCTGCACTTCGATGGGGATGGTGATGTAGCGCTCGATCTCCTCCGCCGACTGGCCGGTGTTCTGGGTCACCACCTCCACCAGCGGCGGCACGGGGTCGGGATACCCCTCGATGTTCAGCTTGAGGAAGCCGACCACGCCGGCTGCGAACATCACCGCCATGAAGACGAGCATCAGCCCGCTATGGCGCAGCGCGAAGACGACGACGCGGTTCATAGAGTCAGTCGGACTTGGCGGCGCGATCGATGAAGATGGCGCCCGAGGTCACCACCCGCTCGCCGGGGTTCAGCCCGGAGAGCACCTCCACCTCGCCGCCCTGGGTGCGCCCGGCGTGGATCTGGCGCAGGCCCAGCGCGTGACCAGGGCCGGCCACCCAGACCCGCGCGGTGTCGCCCTCGTAGATCACCGCCGAACTCGGCACGCCCAGCGCCCGGGCGCCGGGTCCTGCATCCAGGGCGAAGTCGGCGAACATCTCGGGCTTCAGCAGGCCGTCCGGGTTGGGGATCGTGGCGCGGACGGTGAGGCGGCGGGTGGCGGGGTCGAGGGCTGCGGCCACGTAGTCGATCCTGGTGAGGAAGGTGCGGCCCGGCAGGCCCGACACCGTCACCGAGACGGGGTCGCCCACGTGCAGCCTGGCGGCGTCCTCCTCGCGCACGTCGGCGGAGAGCCAGACCCGCGATACGTCGCTCACCGTGAAGATCGGCGCGGTGGCGCCGTTGGCGGTGGCGTTCAGGTACTGGCCGGGGCCGACCTGGCGCTGGGTGACGACGCCGGCGATGGGCGCGCGCACGGTGGCCAGGGCGCTCGAGCCCGAGCCGCTCGCCTGCAGCACGTCCAGCCGGGCGTGCACCAGGGCCAGCGCCGCCTCGTCCGAGTGCAGGGTGTCGCGGGCGGAGATGGCGTCGCTCTGGGCCTGCTGCACGTCCTTCAGCGCTGCGCCGTTGATCTTGAAAAGGGCCTGCTGGCGGGCGGCGTTGGTGATCGCCACCTCGCCTTGCGCCTTGGCGGTGGTCAACGCCGCCTGCGCGCTCGCAAGGTCGCCCCGCGCCTGCGCCACCTCTGAGGCCTCCGCGCTCAGCAGCACCTGCCCCTTGGCCACCCGGTCGCCGGCCTTGACCGGCACCGCCACCACGCGGCCGGAGAAGGGCGGGGTGACCTGGACGCTGGCGTCTTCGTCAAGCGCGATGCGGCCGGAGGTGGAGACCTGGTCGGCGAAGCCCATCGGCTCGGCGGCCGCGAAGCCCAGGCTGCGCCACTGCTCACGACTCGGCTGGAAGGTCCCGGGCGGGGGCGCAGGGGGCGCGGCCTCCGGCTTGGACCCCGCGGCGCGAAGGGCGTTCGGGAGGACCACGAGCGCCAGCAGCAGCAAGGCGCTGGCCGCCGCCACGGCGACCGCCTGCGCGGCAAGCGGCAAGCGCGGCCGGCGCCGCGTCGCGGAATCCACGGAACTCAAAGGGGGCCACTCCAGGGAAGCAAACGCTCGCTGCTGGAG
>CAXUEN010000232.1:0-4529 GCA_964249945.1 uncultured Caulobacteraceae bacterium
GCTGGAGGCCACCGGCCCGCGCGAGCACTGGATGCGGGCGCGCCTCACCTCGCAGACGGACGGCTCGGTGTCGGCCAGAGTCTTCCCCGACCAGGACTCCTCGCTGGTCAGCGTGTTCGCCGCCGCCGACGCCCTGGTGCGCCGGCCGGCCGGGACGCCGGCGCTGGAGGCGGGCGCGGTGGTGGAGATGCTGAGGCTCAGGCGGCTGTAGGCCGCACCGGCTTCGAGACGCCTCCTGCGCAGGCTCGCGTCTCGGCGACGCACACCCGCTTGCCCCGCCTGCCGCCATGGACCACCTGCACGCCATGCCCGTCTCGTCCGCCTACCGCCCCGATCCGCAGTTCCAGACGCTCGGGCCGGAGTTCGCCGACACCGTGGCGCCCGCGGCCTTTCCGCAGACGATCTCGCGCTTCCGCAACGACCGCGTGGCGGCGAGCGTCGGCCTGGACACCCTGGACGACGCCGAGTGGCGCGACGCCTTCGCCCTGTTCAGGCCGCTGCCGAACAACCTGCCGGCGCCGCTCGCCACCCGCTATCACGGCCACCAGTTCCAGGTTTACAACGCCGACATCGGCGACGGCCGGGGCTTCCTTTACGCCCAGATGCGCGAGGACGGCGATCCGTGCGGCCGGCTGCTCGACCTCGGAACCAAGGGCTCAGGCCGCACGCCGCACTCCCGGTCCGGCGACGGACGGCTGACGCTGAAGGGCGGGGTGCGCGAGGTGCTGGCCACCGAGATGCTGGAGGCGCTGGGCGTGCCCACCTCCCGCAGCTTCGCCTTGTTCGAGACGGGCGAGGGGCTGGAGCGAGGGGACGAACCCTCCCCCACGCGCTCTGCGGTGCTGACGCGGCTATCGTACAGCAACGTCCGCTTCGGCACCTTCCAGCGCCACGCCTTCTTCAACAAGCCGGCCCAGGTCGGCCAGCTGGTGGAGCATGTGGTCGGGCTCTACTACCCCGAGGTCGGCGGCGACGGGATCTCCGAGAAGGCGGCGGGGCTGCTGACCGCGGTGACCGCCCGCGTGGCGCACCTGTGCGCCCGCTGGATGGCGGCGGGATTCGTCCACGGGGTGCTGAACACCGACAACATGAACATCAACGGCGAGAGCTTCGACTACGGCCCCTACCGCTTCCTGCCGCAAAACGACCCGAACTTCACCGCCGCCTATTTCGACCACCAGGGCCTGTACGCCTTCGGCCGCCAGCCGAGTGCTGTGTTCTGGAACCTGCAGCAGCTGGCCGGCTGCCTAGCCCTGGTCTGCGAGCAGCCGCCGCTGGTGGACGCCCTGAACACCTTCGGGACCCGGTACCGGGACAATCTGGCCGAGGCCATCGTGCGGCGGCTGGGGCTGAAGCCGCTCAGCCCGCCCGACAACGGCGTGCTGGCCGCGGTCGCCTTCAAGGCGCTGGCGGAGGGCGGCGAGGCGCTGCGATGGGAGCCCTTCTTCTTCGACTGGTTCGGCGGCCTGGCGTCGGCGCCGCGCGCCCTGCAGGGCGTGCGCGCCCACCTCTACGACACCGAGGCGTTCCGGGCGTTCCGCACCGGGCTGGAGGCGTTCGAGACTGACCGGGAGGCGCGGCTGCAGCACCCCTACTTCCGGCGGACCGAGCCCCAGGAACTGCTGATCGGGGAGATCGAAGCGCTGTGGACGGCCATCGCCGAAGGCGACGACTGGACCCCGCTCCAGGCCAAGCTGGAGGGGATCGGCGAGGCACGCGATGCGCTGGCGCTCACGTGCTGAGACCGGAACCGCCGGGCTCGGCGCTGCGTTCACCGCACAACAGACCAACAGGCGTAAGGCTTCCCCGCTGCGCCGTCCCCACCCCTAGGAGCTTCCCATGGCCGATGGCGCCGTCGATGTCGCGCAACCCGACTACAAAGTCCAACCGAACGAAATCCAGAAGTTCGGCACCCTGAAGGACCTGCCGATCGCCTTGGCCGAGAACGCCCGCGCCAAGAGCGTTGGCGCGTTGAACCAGATACTGGTCGACACCATGACCTTGCGGGACCTCTACAAGAAACATCACTGGCAGGTGTCCGGCGTCACCTTCTATCAACTGCACCTGTTGCTTGATAAGCATTACGAGGAGCAGGCCGGTTTCGTGGATGATATCGCCGAGCGCATTCAGTCGCTGGGCGGCCTCGCCTACGCCATGGCCCACGACGTGGCGGCCAACACCAAAATCCCCCGTCCACCCTCCGGCCGGGAAGACGTGGCGACCCAGATCTCCCGCTTACTGGAAGCGCATGAGATTATGCTGCGCGAAATCCGGGACGCCGCTCACGAGGCGGCGGAATACGGCGACGACGGCACCAACGACCTGCTGGTCTCCAGCCTGATCCGTACCCACGAGATGCAGGTCTGGTTCATCGGTGAGCACCTCGCGGCCACCCCGCTGCTGGCCAAGGACCGCTAAGGTCCCTGCCGGCGGTGGTCGGAACGGTTGAGGGCCCGGCGCACTGCGCCGGGCCCTTCTTCGTGACCGCCGAGCCTGCCTACCGGCTGACGCCCTAAGCCTCGATCATGCTAATCGCGCTTTCTCCCGCCAAGACGCTGGACTTCAGCCCCATTCCAGATGGCTTTGCGGCCAGCCGTCCCGTCTTCGCCAGGGACGCCGCAGAACTCGCCAGGATCGCCCGCGAATTAAACGTAGCGGACTTGAAGCGGCTGATGGGTATCTCGGACAGGCTGGCCGAGCTGAACGTGGGGCGGTTCCAGGCCTTTAAGACGGCCGGGCGGATCTGCGGCGTGCCGGCCGCCCTGGCCTTCGCCGGCGACGTCTATACGGGGCTGCGCGGGCGTGACCTCGACACCCCCGCCCTGGACTGGGCCCAGGATCGGCTGTGCATTCTCTCCGGCCTCTATGGCCTGCTGAGGCCGCTGGACGTGATCCAGCCCTACCGCCTGGAGATGGGGATCAAGCTTCCCAACCCGCGGGGCGACGACCTCTACGCCTACTGGCGAGAGCGGGTGACCAAGGCGCTCCGCACGACGCTGAAGGCCCAGGCCGACCCTACCCTGGTGAACCTCGCCAGCCAGGAATACTTCGGCGCCGTGGACCGCAAGGCGCTGAAGCTTCCTGTCGTCACCTGCGGCTTCAGGGAGGCGGCCCCTGGCGGCGAGACGCGCATGATCGCCCTGTTCGCCAAGCGCGCCCGCGGGACCATGGCCCGCTTCGCCATCGACCACCGGATCGACCGGGCGAAGGACCTGAAAGCTTTCGACCGCGACGGCTACCGCTTCGCGCCCGAGGCGTCCGACGAGACGGCGTGGACCTTCGTGCGCCCCGAGCGTTAGGGCGGCGCCGCCTTTAAGGACATCTTTCCATGACTACCGTTCTGATCTCCGGCGCCAACCGAGGTATCGGGCTTGAGCTGGCCCGCCAGTATGCGGCCGACGGAGCCCGGGTGATCGCCGGTGTGCGCGACCCGCAGGCCGCGAGTGCCCTCAACGCCGTTGAGGGCGTCGAGGTGCACGCCCTGGACGTGAGCCGGGATGCGCAGGTGCAGGCGTTCCGCAAGCAGGTCGGCGACAGGTCCGTGGACATCCTGATCGCCAACGCCGGCGTGTTCGGCGCGCACCAGGCGAGCGGGGCGTTCGACTTCGACGACTGGCTGCAGACCTATTCGGTCAACAGCCTCGGTCCCGTCCGACTCGCCCAGGCCTTCCTGCCCAACCTCAAGGCGGGGCGCGGTCGGAAGCTCGTGGCCATCACCAGCACGCTGGGCTCGACCTCCACCCACGGCGGCGACATGCTGGCCTATCGCGCCTCCAAGGCGGCTCTGAACAACGTCTGGACGGGACTGGCGGCGGCGCTGAAGGGCGATAGCCTCACCTTCCTGCTGCTCCATCCGGGCTGGGTGAAGACCGACATGGGCGGCGCCGGCGCCCAGATCACGCCCAAGCAGTCCGTGGACGGCCTGCGGGCGCGGATCGCCGAGGCTGGACCCGCCCAGTCCGGCAGGCTGTTCGCCTATGACGGCAAGCCGCTGCCCTGGTAGGTCCAGCCCGGCCGGGGCGCGGGTCCTTCGCGCAGCCCCTCAGGGTGGACGGGTGAACGGCCATGGTCTAGCCAGCGGTCAAGAGGGCCCCCCGATGATCGAAGACCTTGTCCAGCAGGCCGCCACCCATACCGGGCTGAGCCCCCAGCAGTCGCAGAGCGCGCTTGCGGGCTGCCTGTTCCTGATCGACAGGCACGGCGACCCTGCCAAGGTGAAAGCCCTGTTCGAGGCCATCCCCGGCGCGACGGACTTGGCGCAACAGGGGGGGGGCCTGCTGGGCAAGGGCGGCGGCCTGATGGCGGGACTGGTGTCCAAGGCCGGAGGGTCGAGCGGCGCCGCCATGTCGGACGGCATGGCCATGAACCAGCAGCTGACCCGACAGGGCGTCACGATCTCCGACCTGCAGAAGATCCTGCCTCTGGCGATGGGCTGGGTGAAGCAGCAGACCGGCTCGGACCTGCTGCGCGACGTTCTGGCTTCCGTGCCTGGGCTAGGGCCGCTGCTGACCTCGCACTGAGCTGAGGGA
>CAXUEN010000233.1:0-4526 GCA_964249945.1 uncultured Caulobacteraceae bacterium
CGGCAAGATCAACACCTACACCACCGGCGCCACCACGCTTCAGGGCTCCAACCTGGCCAGCAACGGCGGGGTAAACATGTACGCCGGCTCGCTGGACTTCCAGGCGGCGCACAACACCACCACGGCCGCCGGCACCCAGCAGGCCTACACCACTCAGGCCCATGCCGGCGTGGATGCGGAGACCACCTTGGGCGGCGGCCTGCAGGCGAGCTACAACGGCTCCGAGGGCGCCAGCCAGTCGAGCCAGGCGGTGCTCGGCTCCATCGCCTCCAACGGCCCGATCAACGTCCAGACCAAGGGGAACGCCAACTTCGAGGGCACCCAGCTCTCCAGCGCCTCGGACGTGAACCTGAACGTCGGCGGGAACCTGAACTACGCCGCCGCCCACGACACCAGCCCGGCGCTGGGCGCCAGCCAGCAGGCGTCGCTGGGCGCCACGGTGTCGGGCAAGACCGACAGCGTGGACGCCCAGCTCGGCGCCCAGGTGGGAGCGCAGAAGGCCAGCACCGCGGAGGTCGGCGCCATCGCCGCCAATGGGAACGTCAACATTTACTCGGGAGGATCGGCCGCCTTCGAGGGGACCCAGCTGGCCTCGGGCGGGTCCGCGGCGGTGGAGGCCAAGGGCCCCGTCAGCTTCAACGCCGCCCAGAGCACCAGCCAGGACCTCAGCGCCGGCTTCAACGTGGGCGCTAGCCTGGCCACCAGCACCCAGAAGGCCACCAACGTCCCCACCACCGCCAATGCGGCGCCTAAGACGGCGGCGGCCACCGCGGCGCCGTCCACCTTCACCTCCGCAACGCCGAGCAGCACGACGCGCACCGGAACCACCACCATCGGCGCCAACCGAGGCGCGACCACGAGCGGAACCGAGACGGCGGAGGCGACCCCGGCCGCGTCAGGCTTCACCACCGCCACGCCCCGCAGCACGACGCGCACCGGGACCACCACCATTGGCGCCAACCGCGGCGCGGCCACGAGCGACACGGACGCGCCGGTCCAACTGGCGAGCCTGGGCGCCGGCAAGGGCGTCGGCGCGACGGTTGGCGCCACGCCCGCCGCCACTACGCTGGGCTCCACGGTGGCCACAACCGCGGTCACCGCCAACACGCCGAGCCAGACCACCGGCACGCTCAGCGGAAACATCGGCGTGAACGGCCAGTACGATCAGTCGAACACCGCCACGGCCGCCTCCATCAATGCGGGCGGCGGCATTTCGGTGAAGAGCGACAGCAACGACGTCAACCTGCAGGGGACCAGCCTGAACGCCGGCGGCCCGGTGCAGATCGCCGCCGCGCGGGACGTGAACCTCACCACCGCCGACAGCAGCGCGATCTCGGCCGGCGGCGGGCTCAGCGCCAACCTGGGCGGATCGTTCAAGACCGGCCAGCCGGTTGCGGCGAACACGCCCGGGACCAAGACGACCGCGGCGACTACGCCCGCGGCGACTACGCCCGCGGCTATGGCGCCCGCCACCACGACGCCGGCCCTGACCGGTGGAGGCGCAGGCGCCCTGGCGATCGCGGGGAATACGGCTGCAGCCAAGCCGGCGACGACCACCACAGGCGGCGTCGATACGGGCGGCGGGTCCGCCTATGCGGCGGGGAGCTACAGCTCGACCCAGCAGGGCGTCTCCATCAGCGGGAGCGGCGTCAGCGTCAGCGCCGGTCGCGACCTGAACGGTATGGGCGGCTCGATCGCCTCGGACGGCGACACCACGCTGAACGCCGGGCGCAACCTGAACCTGGCCGCCGCCACCGACATCAACGTCGGCGCGTCGCTCGGCGGCTCCCTCGGCACGGGCGGGGACAATTCCAACAGCCTCGGCAACGCCAGCCTGAGCGCCGGCGCCGGCCAGCAGGGCATGTCGATCACCAGCACGGGCGCCACCACGCTGAACTCGGGTGGCGCGACCCGGCTGGCGGGGACCCAGATCGCCTCTAACGGCTCCACCCTGTTGAACGCGGTCGGCGGCCTCTCCAAGAGCAGCGTCGGGGCCGGCCAGCTCGACCTCAGCGCCACCCAGGCCGACGCCGACATCGGGGTGACCTCCACCAGCCTGAGCGGGCCCAAGGTGGCCACCAACACCGGCTCGGCCGCCAAGGCCGCCATCGCCGCCCGGGGCGCGCCGGCCGCGATCGCGCCGGTGGTGCAGGTCCAGGTCGGCAAGCCCGTGACCGTGGCCCAGCCAGGCCAGCAGGCCACCATCTCCGCCCCCGACGGCCAGCCCGCGCCGTCCTGGGTGCTCTACAGCCCCTCCACCGGCTCGGTCACGGCCAGCCCGCCGGCGGGGTACACCGGCCCGCTGAGCTTCACCCTGAACGTGGTGGGGACCGACGGGACCACCACGCCCACCACGCTCAACTTCGCCACCTCCACGCCAGCCACGTCCTCGCCGCTGTATGGCGCCAGCGCCACGCCGAACACGACCAAGACCGTCAGCGCCAGCTGGACCTACAAGCCCAAACCGGCGACGCCTCCAACGCCTGCGCCGACCAGCCCGCCGACGCCCGGCGCCCCTGCGTCGGGAACGCCTCCGACCTAGGCCTGAAGGTGCGGCCGCCCGTCACTCGGCGTCCTCATGGTCGAGATGTACGCGAGACCATCGACGACTGGGGCAGGCGAACCCGGTAGGCGGTCATCAACCCGTGGCCTCTCCCAGCTTGCTATCACTCGTGCGCTTGCACATGCCGGTGGGACTGTCGTGCAGCGGTCAAGTCGGCGAATCGGACGAAGGCGGAACGGCGGCGTCAGGGTGGAGGATGCCGCCTGCGCGCAAGTCTTCCCAGAAGGCGCTCGGGATCCTAGATCGCAGGGCGGCATGGTCGGCCAGGATGTGGTCGGGTGTGGCGGCTCCGACGATCAGCGCGGCCGCCATGTCGGGCGCGAGGCTGAACTGCAGCGAAGCGGCGAGCAGGTCGACGCCGTAGCGGTCGGCGACCGCGCGCAGCCTGTCCCGCTTTTCCAGCTTGTCCCGGGCGACCAGGGTGTTCGCGTCGCCGTAGTTGTAGCGTCCGGCGCCGCCCAGGAACCCCGCATTCAGCGAGGAGCCGACCACGAAGCTGACGCCCTTCTCGCGCGCCGCGGGGAACACCTGCTCCACGGCATTGGCATGGTCGATCAGCGAATACTGGCTGGCGAGCAGGTGCACGTCGCTGTCGGCCGCCTCCAGGCACCTGAGGATGGGCTGGGGGCAGTTCACCCCCATGCCCCAGCCGTCGATCAGCCCCTCCTCGCGCATCCGGGTCAGTTCGGGGAAGGCGCCCGTCTCGGCGACCGCGAACAGCGTCCTCCAGTCGTCGGGCAGCAGCCTGTTATCGGGCGAGAGGTCGTGGACGAACACGATGTCGAGCCGGTCGAGCCCAAGCCGCTGCAGGCTGTCTTCGATCGAACGGCGGACGCCGTCGGCGGTGTAGTCGAAGCGGGGCGTATTGGGCGAGGTCGTGAACGGGAAGTGCGTTTTCGCTTCATTGTCGCGGCCGGCCTTCAGCAGCTTGCCGACCTTGGACGAGAGCGTGAACTCCCCGCGCGGCTTTCGCGACAGGAACCGCCCGAAGCGGCGCTCGGCCAGACCCAGGCCGTACCAGGGCGAGACGTCGAAATAGCGGACGCCGGCATCCCAGGCGGCGGCGAGCGTGGCCTCGGCCTGCTCATCGGTGGCGAACTGGAACTCGTTGCCGATCGCCACGCCGCCCAGGCCGAAGTCGACGGGCGGCCGATAGCGTTGCGAGGTCATGCGAGAGGCCTTGTCGTGGATTGTAGCGGCGCAACGCCGTAATGTTCCCTCCGTATCCCGCGCGCGCGTGGCCGAGGCGCCGCGCAGCGGCAGCGCGTGAACACCTGGGTCCAGACTACCGGCGCCGGCCTTCCGGGCGTCGTCGCCATCGCAGACTTCGAAGCTGCGTCCGCAGGCCCCGATCATCCCGACGTTCGACGCGTTCGACAACCTCTATCCCGACGGGGCGGCTACCAAGCCAATGCCCAAGCCATCCTGATCAAGTCTATCGTGCCTCAGGGCAAGCCGCTGCGGGCGGCCGGGGCGGCGTGCGACGTCGCGGTGGGATAGGCCCGCAAGCCGGCCGCGACGAGAGGCGGCGCCCCTCTCAGCCTGCGGCGCACTGGAGCGTGCTCATCAGGCCAAGCCCCGCGCCCACGCTCGCGAAGACCTCCAGCACGGTGTCGATCTGCTCGGGCGTATGGACGGCGCTGACGCTGGAGCGGAGCAGCGGATGGCTGTTGGGCGTGGCGGGGGGAAGCGCGAGGTTCAGATAGACCCCAGCCTGCAGCAGGCCGTTCCACATGGCTAGCGCCGTCGGTAGGTCGGGCATGGCCACCGACACGATGGGCGTCGGCTCCGGCCCGGTCTCCAGGCCCATGGCGTTCAACCCGTTGTAGAGGCGAAGCGCGTTCTGGCCGAGCCGGGCGCGCAGCCGACCGCCCCGCTCGATCCGCTCCAGCGCGGTCAGGGTGGAAGCCACCACCGCCGGCGGCAGGGAGGCGGTGAACATGTAGGGCCGGCTGACCACGCG
>CAXUEN010000234.1:0-4025 GCA_964249945.1 uncultured Caulobacteraceae bacterium
CTCCGCCGCCATGAACACCACGGGCGCGGCGTGGCCAGGCAGGAAGGCCAGCAGCGCCACGGCCCGCAGGGGCTCGCGCCCGTCCTGCGCCGGGCCGGTGCTGTCGTAATAGACCGGGGTTCCCGGCGTCGCCCGCAGCTGTACGACGACCCTGTGCGGGGCGTTCAGCACCTGGTCCCATAACGAGCGGGAGCGGGCCAGGGCGTGCAGCCGCCCGTCGCCCGGCCAGTCGGCGATCTGCCAGTACTTGCCGGAATAGGCGCGGGTGGCGCGCTCGTCGGTGAGGGGCGGGGCGGTGACGGCGCCGTCGGCCTCCACCCCCGCCCCGGCGTACAGGCCGTTGGCGAGGTCGGCCAGGTCGGTGTCGAAGCGGCTGAGCGCAGCGCGGTCGAACAGCAGGGTCAGCGCCACGCCCATGCCGAGCAGCAGCAGGATCGACCACACCGCCGCCAGGGCCACCAGCCGCCCGACCAGCGAGCGCCGGCCGAACTCGGGCCGCAGGCCTCCGCGGCCGGACGTCGGGCCGGAGGGTCCCGCCCGCAGCATGTTCGGCATTCGGCTAGCCTTACCCCGGTCCAAGTCCCTATCTAACTCCACGACCCCGGCCGTTTCCACGTCGCCGCCGCCCCTATCGAGACCCTCCTCCTCCATGTCCAGCCCCGGCCTGTCGCCCGTTCCCCAAGAGAGTTTGGTCGAAGAGGTCGCCCAGGCCCGCCTGCCCTGCGCCTACACGCCGGCGGGCCTGATCGTGCACGCCTTCCGCAGCCGGGTGGACGGAATCGAACACTTGGCCCTGGTCAGGGGAAAGCCCGCGCCGGGCGCCCTGGTGCGGGTGCATTCCGAATGCCTGACCGGGGACGCCTTCGGGTCGCTGCGCTGCGACTGCGGCGAGCAGCTGCGCTCGGCCCTGCAGAGAATCGGCGAGGCCGAGAGCGGCGCGCTGATCTATCTGCGCGGCCACGAGGGGCGCGGCATCGGCCTCGCCAACAAGATCGCCGCCTATGCACTGCAGGACCAGGGGCTGGATACCGCTCAGGCCAACGCCGCCCTGGGATTCGCACCGGACTCCCGCGACTACGGCGAGGCGGCCGACATGCTGCGCGCCCTGGGGCTCGACGACATCCGCCTGCTGACCAACAACCCGCTGAAGGGCGCAGCCCTCAGGCGCCACGGGGTGCGGGTGCGCGAGGACGTGCCCCTGGTGCTCCCGTCCAACCCGCACAATGCCGACTACCTGGCCACCAAGCGGGACAAGATGGGCCACCGGCTGCCGGGCGAGGCCGCCGCAACGCCGGTCTCGCCCCCTCACGCCGTGGCGTGAGGACGTCAGCGCCCAGGCGCGCGCCTCCCCGGCAGCATGCGCTGGAGTTCGGGCTCCCGATCGATCCACTGGTGCTTCAGCGCGCCCGCCACGTGCAGGGCGAACAGGCCGTAGAGCGCGTAGGCCAGATACTTGTGGATGGCGAAGAAGACGTCGTGGAAGCGTTCCTTGGCTGCGGGATCCAGGTTGGCGATCGGCGCGATGCGAAACCAGGGCACGAGCCAGAACAGCTTCATCGGATGGGTCGGGCCGCCCTTCCAGGCGGAGTCGTGCATCCAGCCCGACAGCGGTATGCACAGGATCAGGACGTAGAGCCCGATATGCGCGGCGTGGGCGGCTCTCCGCTCCCAGCGCGGATAGTCGGCCGGCAGGGGCGGCGGCGGGTGGGCGGCGCGCCAGAGCAGACGGAGCAGCACCAGGCCCAGAACGGTGATGCCGATGGACTTGTGCGTGTCGATCACCGGGCGGGTCCAGCTCTGCGGCCACTTGTCCACGCACCAGACCAGGACCAGGTTGGCCAGGATCAGGACGGCTATGGCCCAGTGCAGGGCCATGGCAACGCCGGTATAGCGGGTCCGGGCGGCCTCGCCGTGCATGTCAGGCCTCCAGACACGAAGACGCCGGCGTCCCGGAGCCGGGGCGAGGCAAGCGCGCTCGGACTAGCTTAACCGGAACTCCATGGCAAACCTCTCACTCGACCTCGCGAACGCCACGCCGGTGCAGGTGGAGGCCGACCTCGCCGCGCGGCTAACGGCGCAGTCGCCGCGCCGCACGCCTCCGCCGACGCCCTGGGTAAGCACGCTCATCCACGCCGCCGTGCTGGTGTTGTGGATCGCGCTTCTGGGCGCCCCCTTCGGACTGCACGGCGTGTGGGTCTGGTCGGCGGGGCTGGTCTATGTGACCTACGACACCCTGCTGCTGGTCTTCACCTTCTGGCAGACCCTGCCTTTGCTTAAGATGGCTTCGTCCTCAAGGACTGCCTTCGATCAGCATGCTTTACATCCGCTCATCCCGGCGAATGCCGGGACCCAGATCATGAAGCGTCACGGCTGGAAGATGGGGCGTGCTCAACAGTCGAGCGGCGCGCCCGACCATCCGGGTGCCGGCAGTTGCCGGGATGAGCGGAGGATCGAGCACTCGGGCGCCAGGGTCTCGGTCGCGGTGATCGTGGCGGCGCGGGACGAGGCGCTGGTGCTGCCGGTCACCCTGCAGGCCCTGCTCGCCCAGTCCGACCCGCCCGACCGCATCCTGATCGCAGACGACGGCTCCACCGACACCACGCCGGAGGTGCTCGCGCGCCTCTACGGGCTGGAGCCGCCGCCGCTCGGCGAGATGTCCACAGGCCACCCGCAGATTCACTGGCTGCGGCTCGGCGGCGGGGGCAAGGCGGGAGCGATGAACACCGCCCTGTCCCTCATTGACGAGGAGGTGGTGCTGACCGTGGACGCCGACACGCTGCTGCGCCTCGACGCCATCGCCGCGGTCCGCCACGCCTTCTCCGCCGAGCCGGACCTTGTGGCCACCACGGGCATCCTGACGCCCGTCTGCGCGCCCACCGCGTCGGGCCGGATCATGGAGTGGTTCCAGACCTACGAGTACATCAGAAACTTCCTGGCCCGCTACGCCTGGATGCGGCTGGACAGCCTGCTGCTGATCTCCGGCGCCTTCGCGGGCTTCCGCCGCACCGCGGCGCTGGAGGTCGGCGGCTTCGACCCCGACTGCCTGGTGGAGGACTATGAGCTGATCCACCGGCTGAAGCGCTACAGCGTGCGCCACGGCCGTTGCTGGACCACCCGGGTGCTGGGCGGCGCGCTCGCCCGCACCGAGGCGCCCAGCACCACGCTCGCCTTCCTGCGCCAGCGGCGGCGCTGGTTCGGCGGCTTCCTGCAGACCCAGTACTGGTACCGCGACATGGTGGGCGACCGCCGCTACGGGGCGCTGGGCCTGGCCATGCTGCCGGTGAAGGCCATCGACACCCTGCAGCCGCTCTACGGCCTCACCGCCTTCGCCCTGCTGTGCGCTTACGCGGTGCAGGGGCGGCTGACGATCCTGGAGCCGGTGGGCGGCGTGATCGCGGCCAAGATCCTGGTCGACTTCTCCTTCCAGCTCTGGGCCATCCACCTTTATCGCTGCTGGACGGGGGACCGGCGGGTCGCCTCCTTCGGCCACGCCCTGGTCGCCTCGATCATCGAACCGTTCAGCTTCCAGCTGCTGCGCCACCTGGGCGCCGCCTGGGGCTGGGTCGTGTTCCTGCGCGGCCGCCAGACCTGGGGCAGCCAGCAGAGAGTGGGGGCGCTGCGGTAGGGCGGCCCGGCGGGTATCCCCGCCCATGTTGCCCGGATTTCGTCTGCAGCGTCGGGCTGACGGACGGCGACCGTTCCAGGCCGCCCCTCGCCGGGCGCTGGCGCCGGCGCCGGCGCCTGAAGGCCGTGCCGCCGGTCTGGCGACGTCTGGCCGGAACGAGGCGGCTCCGAGGTCGTTTCAAGTCGAAAGCAAGGTCACGCGCTGGATGGGCGCGCTGGAGTGGGGTGCGGAGAACCGTATGCGCTCGATACTGCTGTATTTCATCGGCGTGCCGATCCCGATCATCCTGCTGCTGGCCATGTGCTCGCACCACTTCTGAGCGGGGACGCGCCATGGACGACCTGCTCGCCCGGGACCGCACGGCCCTTACGGCCTCGCCCATATCCGCCGTCTCTTGGAG
>CAXUEN010000234.1:4035-4522 GCA_964249945.1 uncultured Caulobacteraceae bacterium
GGGAGTGCGGTGTTTGCGGGCGCGGCGGTGTCGGTCGCGATGGCCGTGGTGCTGACCGGGCTGGCGGCGGGCTTCGGCATGAGCCTCGCCTATCCGGAACTGGCCTCGCGCGCGTCGCTGGAGGCGTTCAGCCCCGTGCTCGGCGCCTGGATGATCGCGATCCAGGTGCTGTCGGCGGGGCTCGGCGGCTATCTGGCCGGCCGGCTGCGCGGCCACTGGCCGATCCATGCCGACGAGGCGCATTTCCGCGACACCGCCCACGGCCTGCTGGTCTGGGCGGTCGGCACGATTGCGGGCCTGGTTCTGGCGGCCGTGGTGCTCGGCCCCTATGCGGCGCACGTGGCGGGCCCCGCCGCCACGGCGGCGTCCGCCGTCAGCCAGCGGCGGTCCCGGAAAGCCACGCCGAGGATGCCGACCGAGACGAGGCTGCCCGCGATGAGAAGGGTGGCCGTGTGGTTGCGGTTCGGGAAGAAGCCGAAGACCGCGC
>CAXUEN010000235.1:0-4520 GCA_964249945.1 uncultured Caulobacteraceae bacterium
CGCCCCGCTCGCGCAACCCGCCCACGGCTGCTAACACCCGCGCCCGTGGCGGCTCCGGCCGCCCCATGCGCTTCACGAGCCTGGACGATGACCGACACCCCGCCCGACCGCCTCGCCGTTCACCCGGCCAGCCCCTTCCACGACGCCGCGGCCCTGGAGCGCGGCGTCGGCATCCGCTTCAAGGGTGTGGAGAAGACCAATGTGGAGGAATACTGCGTCAGCGAGGGCTGGGTGAAGGTGGCGGTGGGGACCACCACCAACCGACGGGGCGAGCCGCTGACCCTGAAGCTGCAGGGCGAGGTCGAGCCCTACTTCCGCGACCTCGGCTGATCCGCCCATGGCCGCGGAAACGCTGGACGCCCAGCGACTGAACGCCTTCGAAGACGTCGCCATCGAACTCGCACGGGCGGCGGGCGCCTCCATCCTGCCGCTGTTCCGCGCCGATCACGGGCTGGAGGACAAGGGGGCGGCCAGGGGCCAGGCCTTCGATCCGGTCACCGCGGCCGACCGGGGCGCGGAGGCGGCGATCCGCCAGGTGCTCGCCGAGCGCTTCCCCGACCACGGGGTGCTCGGCGAGGAATACGGCGCCGACCGCGTGGAGGCGGAGTTCGTCTGGGTGCTCGACCCCATCGATGGGACCCGCGGCTTCATCGCGGGGCTTCCTCTATGGACGACGCTGATCGCGCTGCGCTGGCGCGGCGCGCCGGTGGTGGGGCTGATCGCCCAGCCTTACCTGGAGGAGCTGTTCGTCGGCACAGCGCTCGGCTCGCGCCTGATCCGTCCCGACGGGGTGCGCCCGCTGGCCGTGCGGCCCTGCCCGGGGCTGGGCTCCGCCATCGTCGGCGTCACCGATCCCCTAGCCTATTTCACGCCCGCCGAGCAGACGGCCTTCCAGCAGGTGCGCGACGCCGCCCGTCTGACGCGGCTCGGCGGCGACGGCTACTTCTTCGCCCTGGCGGCGCTGGGGACCCTGGACGTGGTGGTGGAGCCGGCCGCCCTGAAGGCCTGGGACGTCGAGGCCGCCATCCCGCTGGTCCAGGGGGCGGGCGGCTACGTAACCGACTGGCGCGGGCGCCCGATCGGGCGAGACGGCGGCCAGATCGTCGCTGCGGGAGACCGCGCCTGCCTGGACGAGACGCTGGCCCTGCTGGAAGACGCCGCCACCTGAGACCCCGTCGGAAAGGCGTGCATCCTTCGAGACGCCCTCGTTGAGGGGTCCTCAGGAAGACGAAGGGTGCGGGATCTCCTGATCAGTCATGCTGGGGAGCGAGTCTCAGCGCACTCGGTCGAACAGCGCCTGCAGCTTGGACTGCATCTGCATGGCGGTGGCCATGTCGGACACCTTGAGCCGGCCGGTGAGCACCGCGGTCATGGGGTTGATCCGGCCCTCTCCCAACGCCTCCAGGTCGGCGCGGGACAGGGTGAGGGTGAGATCGGCGGGCAGGTCGTCGTTGCTCACCTGCGCGCCGTCGACCCGCACCACGCCGTCGCCCTTCAGCACGAACTTCACCGAGCGGCCGAGGCCGGCGTCCCCGCCCACCGCGTCGCGGAACTTGGCGGTGATCTCTTCCAAGCTGGCCATCTAGGCAGGAACTCCGGGTCTGACGAAGGCGGCTGTTTCGCCCGGGACGCGACGACGTGCAACCGGGGACCCTCAGCTTTCAGATAACGCCCGGCGTGCTTGAAGCCGCCGGACCTCCCCCTATCTGATCTGACGAAGACGCCGATAGTGGGTCTTCAGGGCTGCGCGGAGCTTTACGTCCGCAAGGCCCGTCACCTGCGTCCGCCAGCTGGTCTGGCGGGCGTCGCACCTTGCTTGAAGAGAAGGATGTGCACATGCGTACCATCGACCTTTCCCCCCTCTATCGTTCCGCGGTCGGCTTCGACCGTCTGGCGGCGCTGCTCGACGCCGCGTCCAAGGCCGAAGCGCCCTCGGGCTATCCGCCCTACAACATCGAGACCACCGGTGACGACACCTACCGCATAGAGGTCGCGGTCGCGGGCTTCCGCCCCGACGAACTGAGCGTCGACGTGAAGGAGAACGTGCTCACCCTGGCCGGCCGCAAGGCCGCCAACACCGACGAGGGCAAGCGCTACCTGCATCGGGGCCTGGCCGAGCGCAACTTCGAGCGCCGGTTCCAGTTGGCCGACTATGTGGTGGTCACCAGCGCCGATCTCGCCGACGGCCTGCTCTCCATCTCGCTGAAGCGCGAGCTGCCGGAAAGCATGAAGCCGCGCCGCATCGAGATCGGCCAACGGTCCGCGCCGACGGCGCCGCAGGCCGACGCCGGCCTGATCGAGGCCCACGCCAACGCCGCCTGATCGCGGCGCGATCGGCGGATCATGGGGGCGGCGCGCAAGCGCCGCCCCTTTTTGGTGGTGGCTCAGGCGGCCTGGCTGAGGTCGAGGCCCAAGGCTTCGGCGAGCTGGGCGTGGCGCCAGCGTGCACCCGAGAGGCGCGCACCCGTGAAGTCGGCGCCCGCCAGATCGCTTCCCTCGAACACCGCGCCGCTGACATCGGCGCCCTGCAGCCGAACGTAACGCATCCGCGCGCCGCCGAAATGGGCGGGTGCAGCGCGCCCTTGGCTCAGGGAAAGTGCGGTGGCGACCGCGCCCTGCAGATCCGCCTTGGTGAGGTTGGCGCCGGTAAAGCGGGCCCCGCGCAGGTCCGCGCCCTGCAAGCTCACACAGCGCAGGTCCGCCCCTTCGAAGTTCGCGCCCTGCAGGAAGGCGCCGGACAGGTCCATGCCGACCAGGCACGCGCCCTTGGCTGACAGGCCCGCAAGATGGCCGCCCTTCAGCTCGCCCCGCAACAGGCGCAGGTCCTCGCCGTCGAAGTTGGCGGGCGCGCCCTCCCGGCCCTGGGTCCGCCACCAGGCCGCCGAGGATCGCACGCGCGCCAGCAGCCGCAGGAGCTGGACCTTCGGGTCGCCCGGCAGGTCGCGCAGGACGTTGGTCAGGTCCGCGCGCGACAGCTTGGCCTCGCTGGTGTCCACCCCGGTCAGGACGGCGCCCGAGAGGTTGGCGCCCTCCAGGTTCGCCCCGGCCACCTCGGCGCCCTCCAGGTTGGCGCCGCTGAGGTTGGCCTCCTTCAGGTTGGCGTTGGCCAGCCGCGCGCCGCGTAGCGAGCAATCGGAGAAGTCCACGTTGCAGGCCCCTGCGCCCGACAGCTGGGAGCCGTCCAGGGTGGCGCCCGAGAAGTTGGCGTCGGCCAAGTCGGTGGAGCGGGTCTCGCGGCGCAGGACCTCCAGCCCGAGCTTGGGATGGGGCGCCGCGATGGCGCCCTGGCGGAAGTCGGCCCCGGTCAGGTCGGCGAAGGACAGGTTGCCGCCCCGCAGCACCACGCCGCGAAGATCAGCCCGGCGCAGGATCGCGCCGCGCAGGTCCGCCATGCTGAGGTCGCAGCCGAACAGGGCGCCGCGGGTGAGATCGGTGCGCAACAGCCGGGCTCCGGACAGGGCGCACCCGGTCAGGTCCGCCTCGGCAAGCTTGCGGCCGCTGAACTGCAGGCCGCTGAGGTCGGCGAAGCGCAGCGTCATCCTCTGGCCGCCACCCCGCCCCTCGAGGAACCGCTCGTGCCCCTCTATCATGGCGTCGAGTTCGGCCTGCGTGAAGCGCCGCCGCGCCATCTGCGCCATCCCGTCTCCACCGCTTCGCCTCAAGCTAGGCGGTGGAGGTGGGCGAAGGGTTAAGCCTGGCCGGCTTCCGGCGTCGCCGGCTTGCGGAACAGCAGCGCCTTGGTGAGGAAGGCATGGTCCTGCCCCTCCAGGACGAGGCCGGCCTCGCCGAACAGGCCGGGCAGGTCGATGGCCTGGTAGCTGGCGTAGTAGGGTTCGTGGAAGAAGGCGGGGAAGGCCTGCAGCAGCCGGTCCAGGTCTGGCGCGTCGGCGCTCTGGATCGAGTCGGCGAAGGCCAGCACACCGCCGGGCTTCAGCACCCTGGCCAGCTCGGCGGCGATCGCCGGCCGCACCCTGGGCGGCAGCTCGTGGAACAGGTAGATGCAGCTGAGGCCGTCCAGGCTTCCATCGGCGAAGGGCAGCCGCTCGGCCGCCGCCTGGGCGATGGCCGCGCCCGACTTCGCGACCGCCTCGCGGGCATAGGCATGGGAGAGGTCGATCCCGGCCACACTGGCTCGAGGAAAGGCGCCCTTCAGGTCCTTGAGGAAGGCGCCCGAGCCGCAGGCCACGTCCACCATCCGAAGCGCCCGCTGGTCCTCGTCGCGCCACGCCTTGGCCAGCAGCGACAGGGCGCGCCGGCGCATGGCCCCGGCGGCGCCTGAGAACAGCGCCTCCACCTGGGCCTCGTAGCGGCGGGCGCTGTCGGCGGTGAACCATCCGCCGCTCTGGTAGTGGAAGTTCTGGCGGTAGTAGGTCGGACCCGTGGAGCCGGCCTCCTCGCGGGCCTCCACCGCCCCGCCGCGCTTGCGGCGCGCCTCGACCTGGCGGGCGTCGACGATGACGTCCACCGCGCGCCGGATCGGCTGGGTCGCGTCGCGCGGCGGCGTCTCGGTCACCGGGTAC
>CAXUEN010000236.1:0-2398 GCA_964249945.1 uncultured Caulobacteraceae bacterium
ACCCTGGCCGCCTTCGCCCCCCACCTTTCGGCCAGCGCACCAGTGGCGCTCTGCGCCAAGGGGGTCGAACAGGGCTCGCTGCGCCTGATGAGCGAGGTGGCGGCGGAGGTGCTGCCCCGCCGACCGATCGCGGTGCTGTCGGGGCCGAGCTTCGCGGCCGAGGTAGCGCGGGGCTTGCCCTGCGCGGTCACCCTGGCCTGCGCCGACGTGGCGCTCGGCGAGGCCATCGCCCGGGCCATCGCCCTGCCGAGCTTCCGTCCCTATGTCGCCGACGACGTGGTGGGTGCGGAGGCCGGGGGCGCGGTGAAGAACGTGCTGGCCATCGCCTGCGGCGTAGTGGAGGGCCGGGGCCTCGGCCGCAGCGCCCACGCCGGGCTGATCACCCGGGGGTTCGCGGAGATGACGCGGCTGGGCGTGGCGTTGGGAGCCCGAGCGGAGACGCTGGCAGGTCTCTGTGGCCTGGGCGACTTGGTGCTGACCTGCTCCAGCCCGCAGTCGCGCAACATGAGCCTGGGCATAGCGCTCGGTCGGGATGAGACGCTGGAGCAGGCCCTCGCCGGCAAGCGCTCGGTGGCGGAGGGCGTGGCATCAGCGCCGGCCGTGGTCACCCTGGCGGCCCGGCTCGGCGTCGAGGCGCCGATCTGCGAGGCCGTCGCCCGGGTGGTCGCGGGCGAGACCGGCGTGGAGTCCGCCATCGACAGCCTGCTGTCGCGCCCGCTCAAGCTGGAGCGGGCCTTGCGGATGGAGACGACCCGCTGATGCCCCTGTTCCTAATCCTGTGCGCCGACCGACCAAACGCCCGCGAGCTGCGCGCCGACACTCGCCCGGACCACCTCGCCTACCTGTCGCAAGGCGAGGTGCAGGTGAAGGTGGGGGGCGCCTGGCTGAACGAGACCGACGGCGGTCCGCTCGGCTCCATGCTGGTGGTGGAAGCGGCCGACATCGACACAGCCCGGGCCTTCGCCGACGCGGACCCTTACGCCCGCGCCGGCCTGTTCGCCTCGGTGGAGGTCAGGCCCTGGCGGTTGGCGGTAGGCGCCTTCGGCTGAATGCGGTTGGTAAAGCCGGCGTCTTCGACTATATCGAACTGGTCGATCTCTGCTGCGCAACGCTTCAGGCCGTCTCGCGAAGCGCGGGGATCCTTCTAGCCGACCCTTCCAGACTCGATAGCTGCGGACCCTTATCCGTCAGCTCAACGCCTATGGAGGCTCTCATGGCTACCGGCACCGTCAAGTGGTTCAATGCGACTAAGGGCTACGGCTTCATCCAGCCGGCCGACGGCGGCAAGGACGTGTTCGTCCACGCCTCCGCGGTCGAACGTTCCGACCTGGGCTCCCTCAACGAGGGCCAGACCGTCGCGTTCGAACTCGAGCGCGACAAGCGTTCGGGTAAGGAAAGCGCTGTCAACCTGAAGTCGGCCTGATCCCACACGCGAGGGGCCGGCCTTGAGCGCCGGCCCCAAGCCTTCTGATTATCGGAGACCCCATGGCCGTAGCCGACATGCTTCCCACGATGGACGACAAGGCCCTGGAGAGCCTGAAGGCCAACGCCCTGCGCCTGCAGGACGAGCCGGAAGGCGTTCGCCAGAAGCAGGCGGAGATGCTGCTTCCCCTGATCGAGGCCGAGATGGCCGAACGCGAAGCCCGCAAGCCGCCCAAGCCGCCCCGCGTGGTGCGCAAAAAGGCGCCTGTGGCGGTGAAGGCTGCCTGACAGTCCGGCTCAACCGCGGCCGAGCGCGTCGGCAAGGGCGAAGAAGGCGGGCTTCGGCCGCTCCTCGTCATCGAAGGGGCAGGGGCAGTCGGTAGGGTCCGCCCCGGCCTGGAAGCGTAGCCAGGACCGCTTGTCGTCCAGCCCCCACACCGCAAAGGCCATCTGCTGTTGGCGCGGCAGCTCCAGGAAACCGCCGATTACCTCGGCGTATAGCCGCTCCTGGAGGGCGAGCTTGCCTTCGCGGGACAGGAAGCGGGCATTGCGCGCCTGGAACGACACGTCCAGCTCCGACACCCGGACAGGCAGGCCCAAGGTCGCCAGTTCGCGCATCGCCGGGCGGCAGAGCCCCGGGTCCATGCCGATGTCCAGGTGCGACTGCGTGCCCAGCGCCTGCACGGGTGCGCCGCGCTTCAGCAGCCGCTCCACCAGCCGCATGAAGGTCCAGCGCTTGGCCGGCGTGCGCTCCAGGTCATAGTCGTTCAGCACCAGGATGGCCGAGGGATCCGCCTCCCGCGCCCAGGTGAAGGCGCGCACGATGTAGTCCTCCTGGCCCAGGTTGCGGCTGAACAGGCAGTCGCGCAGGCCCGACCCGTCGTCTCGGACCGGCTCGTTGACCACGTCCCAGCTGGCCGCCTGCCCGCGATAGCGCCCCGCCACCGCCTGGATGTAGTTGCTCATTGCCAAGGCG
>CAXUEN010000236.1:2408-4516 GCA_964249945.1 uncultured Caulobacteraceae bacterium
CGCCAACGCCCTAAGCCTGCACGCAACGGCGCCTGGGCGTACCAGACCAGCGCCGTTGCGTGCAGGCTTAGGGCGTTGGCGCGTGCGAAGGCGGCGATACGATCGGCGGCGTCGAACTGGAAACCGCCATCCGGGCGCAGCGTCGCTTCCATCTGGAACTGCCAGGAGGGAATGATCTGGCTGCATTGGCGCAGCGTCAGGGCCACGTAGTCGGGGTTGTCGAGTTCGACGGTGCTGATGCAGGTCCCGATCGGGACCCGGGTCATCTCGCGCAGGCCGAGCGCCGGCATTGGCCGGTCGGCGGCCTCCTGGCCCCGCGCATCGCCCGGGCCGCGCCCGCATGCGGAGAGGGCCAGCGCGCCCGCCAGGGCGATGCGGCGGGTGTAGCTGATCGGTCGCCTGGTCCGCCCCGTCACGCGCCGCCTCCTCGTTCGCCGGGAGACTAGGCGCGCCGGCTTAACGCGGGGCTTCCGCGCCTGCGGGATTCTCACGCCGTTTCAGCCGTCCCGACGCCAGCGTTGCGACCAGCCCGAGCGCGGCGGCCAGGGACAGCCAGGCGCCGGGCATGGCCTTGTCGCCGGTGACGTGGATCAGGCCCGTGGCGATGGCCGGCGTCAGGCCGCCGAAGATGGCGGTGGCCAGGCTGTAGGCCAGGGAGAAGCCGGTGGCGCGCAGGCGCTGGGGCACGATCTCGGTGAGATAGACCACCATGGCCCCGTTATAGCTGGCGTAGAGGAAGGACAGCCACAGCTCCACCGCCAGCAGCCGCCCGAACGAGGGCGCATGGGTCAGCCAGACCATGGCGGGGTAGGCCGTCGCCAGCACCCCCACCGTGCAGGCGATCAGCAGCGGCCGCCGCCCGATCCTGTCCGACAGCGCCCCCATCACCGGCAGCCAGGCCAGGTTGGAGACGCCCACGCATAGCGTCACCCCCAGCGCCCCGAGCGCCGACAGGTGCAGCTCGTGCTCGGCGAACGTAGGGGTGTAGGCGGTGATGGTGTAGAAGCTCACCGTCGTCATCACCGCCAGCATCCTGCCCACGAGCACCACCGGCCACGCACGGCCCATCTCGCGCACGACCTCACCGAGGCTGGCGGCGTGCGACGTCCGGAAGGCCTCGGTCTCGGGCAGGTGGCGGCGCAGCAGGAACAGCAGCGGCACGATCAGGCAGCCCACCAGCAGCGGGATGCGCCAGCCCCACAACCCCATGGCTGCGGGCGAGACGAAGTGTTCCGTCGCCACGCCGACCAGCGCCGCGGTCACCACAGCCACCTGCTGGCTGCCCGACTGCCAGCTGACGTAAAAGCCCTTGCGCCCCGGCGGCGCGATCTCGGCCAGATAGACCGACACGCTGCCGAGCTCGACGCCGGCCGAGAAGCCCTGCAGCAGCCGCCCGAGCAGCACCAGCACCGGGGCCGCCAGCCCGATCACCGCATAAGGCGGCATGAAGGTCAGGGTGGCGATGCCCACCGCCATCAGGGCCAGGGTCAAGATCAGCCCCGCGCGGCGCCCGTGCCGGTCAGTATAAGCCCCCAGCACCAGCGCTCCCACGGGGCGCATCAAGAAGGCGGCGGCGAAGGTCATCAGCGACTTCATCAGTGAAGCGAAGCCGTCGCCACCGGGGAAGAAGGCGCGCCCGATGTCGGCGGCGAAGTAGCCGAACACCATGAAGTCATACATTTCCAGGAAGTTGCCGCTCGCAACCCGCACGATGGCTAGGGCCTGGGAGGACGGTGTCTTGGCGCTGGCGGACGCGGACGTGGACACGGCGGCCTCGGGCTACGCGCGCGCACCGCGCCCGACGCTCAATGCCGCCGACGGGCCTTTAAGGCAATCGTGGGGCGAGGACCCGCCGTCGCGCCCGGCGTTTTGTCTCACGGCGGACAAGTTGCGGCTTTGTTCGGCCGAGCCGCTTGCAGGAGGGTGGGCCCGCACCGTATCCAGAGCGCCCCTGATACAGGCGGCTTGCGCACTCTGCGCCGCCGCGGAGTGCGTCCATGCCCGACCGGTCGCCCGCGCCCCACCGCCGAGCCCTGCTCGCGGGGTCCGCCGCCCTGACCGCCTCAGCCCTCACGCGCCCGAGCCTCGCCCGCACCGCCGCCCGCGGC
>CAXUEN010000237.1:0-4496 GCA_964249945.1 uncultured Caulobacteraceae bacterium
CCGACGCGCTGTACAGCGCCCATACCAGGGCCGCCACCGCCATGGCCGCCACCGCCACCATGATCTCCGCCGCCGCCGTGGCTGCCGCCGCCGCCATGATCTCCACCGCCGTCATGGCCGCCACCGCCGTGGTCCTGAGCGAAGCTGCTCGCGGGCGCCGCCGCGCTTATCAGCATCAGGGCGGCCGCAGCCGCTTTCAGCATCTTCATGGAGTTTACTTCACCTCGTTCGTGGAGTGCCTAACGTATCAGAGGCAAGATACGCTCCACGACGCACGAAATCGGCCGAAGAGCTTAGGTACACAGGTCAATACAATAGCAAAAGGCAGGTCTTCCTTTACAAAGGCGTCTGTTTAACAGCGCGATGAGCGTGCCCGACGGGCCGGCCTCATTCCTGCGAGGCGCGGGAGCGGAAAAGGTTCCCGCCGATTTGAATCGGGCCTTTCCTCCGCCGCAAAAGCAGTTATATGTCGCCCTTCGCACGATTCTGTCGCGCTCCAGCGCCGAGGCTCGATCCGCCGCCCTCCGATCGAGCGAAGGCGCGTCTTCGCGTTCACGCGGAGGCTTAGCTAGCGTCCGTCAGGCCGATCTTCCTTTAGGGGAGGGGGCCTGATCCGAGGGTGGACGCAAGCACGAGTTCTCGGCGCGCCGTCACGCGCCTTGATAGCAGAATCCGCGCGGACTGACCCCCCGCGCCAGGGAGCACCATGGCTCAGCTCAATACCGACGCCCTGTCCTTCACGGGCAAGAAGCGCATCAGGAAGTCCTTCGGCCGCATCCCCGAGGCGGTGCAGATGCCGAACCTGATCGAGGTTCAGCGCTCCTCCTACGAGCAGTTCCTGCAGCGCGAGACGCGCTCGGCCGACCGCCGGGACGAGGGCGTCGAGGCGGTGTTCAAGTCCGTCTTCCCGATCAAGGACTTCAACGAGCGCGCGGTGCTCGAATACGTCTCCTACGAGTTCGAGGACCCCAAGTACGACGTCGAGGAGTGCATCCAGCGCGACATGACGTTCGCGGCGCCCCTGAAGGTCAAGCTGCGCCTGATCGTGTTCGAGAACGACGAGGACACCGGCGCCCGCTCCGTCAAGGACATCAAGGAGCAGGACGTCTACATGGGCGACATCCCGCTGATGACGGAGAAGGGCACCTTCATCGTCAACGGCACCGAGCGGGTGATCGTCAGCCAGATGCACCGCTCGCCGGGCGTCTTCTTCGACCACGACAAGGGCAAGACCCACGCCTCTGGCAAGCTGCTGTTCGCGGCGCGGGTGATCCCCTACCGCGGCTCCTGGCTCGACTTCGAGTTCGACGCTAAGGACATCGTCTATGTCCGCATCGACCGCCGCCGCAAGCTGCCGGCCACCGCCTTCCTGATGGCGCTCGGCATGGACGGCGAGGAGATCCTGAAGACCTTCTACAAGGTCATCCCGTTCGAGAAGCGCGAGGCCGGCTGGGCCACCCCCTACAACCCCGAACGCTGGCGCGGCGTGAAGCCCGACTTCGCCCTCGTCAACGCCGAGACCGGCGAGGAGATCGCGCCGGCTGGCGTCAAGATCAGCGCCCGTAACGCCAAGAAGTTCGCCGACAGCGGCGTCACCACGCTCCTCGTTGCGCCAGACGCCCTGATCGGGCGCTTCCTGGCCGCCGATGCGGTGAACATGGAGACGGGCGAAATCTACGCCGAGGCCGGGGACGAGCTGGACGCAGTGGCGATCCAGGCGCTGGAGGACCAGGGCTTCTCCACCATCGAGGTGCTGGACATCGACCACGTCACGGTCGGCGCCTACATGCGCAACACCATCCGGGTGGATAAGAGCAGCAACCGCGAGGACGCGCTGTTCGACATCTACCGCGTCATGCGCCCGGGCGAGCCGCCGACGGTGGAGGCCGCGGAGAACATGTTCCGCGGGCTGTTCTTCGATCCCGAGCGCTACGACCTGTCCGCCGTCGGCCGGGTGAAGATGAACATGCGGCTGGAGGACGACGTCTCCGACGAGATCCGGGTGCTGCGCAAGGAAGACGTGCTGGCGGTGCTGAAGTTGCTGGTGGGCCTGCGCGACGGCCGCGGCGAGATCGACGACATCGACAACCTCGGCAACCGCCGGGTCCGGTCGGTCGGCGAGCTGCTGGAGAACCAGTACCGCGTCGGTTTGCTGCGCATGGAGCGGGCGATCAAGGAGCGGATGTCCTCGGTCGATATCGATACGGTCATGCCCCACGACCTGATCAACGCCAAGCCGGCGGCGGCGGCGGTGCGGGAGTTCTTCGGCTCCTCGCAGCTCAGCCAGTTCATGGACCAGACCAACCCGCTGTCGGAGATCACCCACAAGCGCCGCCTCTCGGCGCTGGGCCCGGGCGGTCTGACGCGGGAGCGGGCGGGCTTCGAGGTGCGCGACGTGCACCCCACCCACTATGGCCGCATCTGCCCGATCGAGACGCCGGAAGGCCCGAACATCGGCCTGATCAACAGCCTCGCCACCCACGCCCGGGTGAACAAGTACGGCTTCATCGAGAGCCCCTACCGCCGGGTGAACAACGGCTCGGCCGATGGCGAGGTCGTCTACATGTCGGCGATGGAGGAATCCAAGCACACCATCGGCCAAGCCAACCTGAAGGTCGACGGCGCGGGCAAGGTAACCGACGAGCTGGTGCAGGTCCGCATCAACGGGGACGTCACCGTCGCCCCCTCCGAGCAGGTCGACTACATGGACGTGTCGGCCAAGCAGGTGGTGTCGGTGGCCGCGGCCCTGATCCCGTTCCTGGAGAACGACGACGCCAACCGCGCCCTGATGGGCTCCAACATGCAGCGCCAGGCGGTGCCGCTGGTGAAGTCCGACGCGCCGCTGGTCGGCACCGGCATGGAGGGCGTGGTGGCCCGGGACTCCGGCGCCACCGTCATCGCGCGCCGCACCGGGATTGTGGAGCAGATGGACGGCAACCGCATCGTGATGCGGGCGACCGAGGAGACCGATCCGGCCAAGCCCGGCGTCGACATCTTCCGCCTGTCGAAGTTCCAGCGCTCCAACCAGAACACCTGCATCAACCAGCGTCCGCTGGTGAAGGTCGGCGACAAGGTGAACCCCGGCGACATCATCGCCGACGGCCCCTCCACCGACCTCGGTGAGCTGGCGCTTGGGCGTAATGCGCTGGTCGCCTTCATGCCCTGGAACGGCTACAACTTCGAAGACAGCATCCTGATCTCCGAGCGGATCGTGTCGGACGACGTCTTCACCTCGATTCACATCGAGGAGTTCGAGGTCGCGGCGCGGGACACCAAGCTCGGGCCCGAGGAGATCACCCGCGACATCCCCAACGTCGGCGAGGAGGCGCTGCGCAACCTCGACGAGGCGGGCATCGTGGCCATCGGCGCCGAGGTGCAGCCGGGCGACATCCTGGTCGGCAAGGTCACGCCCAAGGGCGAGAGCCCGATGACGCCGGAGGAGAAGCTGCTCCGCGCCATCTTCGGCGAGAAGGCGTCCGACGTCCGCGACACTTCGCTCCGCCTGCCGCCGGGCGTGACCGGCACCATCGTGGAGGTGCGCGTCTTCAACCGCCACGGGGTGGACAAGGACGAGCGCGCCATGGCCATTGAGCGGTCGGAGATCGACCGCCTCGGCAAGGACCGCGACGACGAGTTCGCCATCCTGAACCGCAACATGCAGGCGCGCCTGCGCGAACTGTTCGTGGGCAAGGTGGCCGTCTCCGGACCCAAGGGCCTGGGCCGCGGCGAGATCACCACCGAGAAGCTGGGCGACATCCAGCCCGGCCTCTGGTGGCAGATCGCGCTGGAGGACGAGCCTGCCATGGGCGAGCTGGAGGCTCTGCGCCGCCAGTTCGACGAGGCCCGCAAGCGGCTGGACCGCCGCTTCGAGGACAAGGTCGACAAGCTGCAGCGGGGCGACGAACTGCCCCCGGGCGTCATGAAGATGGTCAAGGTCTTCGTCGCGGTGAAGCGCAAGCTCCAGCCTGGCGATAAGATGGCCGGCCGCCACGGCAACAAGGGCGTGATCTCCAAGATCCTGCCGATCGAGGACATGCCCTTCCTTGAGGACGGCACCCACGTGGACGTGGTGCTGAACCCCTTGGGCGTGCCTTCGCGGATGAACGTCGGCCAGATCTTCGAGACGCACCTGGGCTGGGCCTCGGCCGGGCTCGGCAAGCAGATCACCAAGCTGCTTGAGGCCTGGCAGGACGGCGGCCAGCGCGCCACGCTGGTGGAGAAGCTGTCGGACATCTACGGCCCCGACGTGCCCCTGCCTGACGACGAAGAGGAGCTTGTCGAGCTGGCCCGCAACCTCGGCAAGGGCGTACCGATGGCCACGCCCGTGTTCGACGGCGCGCACATCGGCGACATCGAGGACCTGTTGGAGAAGGCAGGGCTGTCCCGGACCGGCCAGAGCCAGCTCTATGACGGCCAGACCGGCGAGGCGTTCAAGCGCCCCGTCACCGTCGGCTACATCTACATGCTGAAGCTGCACCACCTGGTGGACGACAAGA